>NZ_MOMD01000020.1:0-54157 GCF_001983015.1 Frankia sp. CcI156 | reverse complement strand
CAGGTAGGGGAATCGTGATTTCCCAGACGAGGATCTGTCGCGGCGACACACGTGGGAAGGAGAGCCGGTAGCGATGGCACCGACCTTGTACCCGCCGGCCCGCTTCCGTCCGGTGCGGAACACGACCGGAGTGATGATCCAACCCACCCSAGGCCTCATCCCGCACGTCCAGGTGGGCGGCGGCTCCCTGTTCGGCTGGTTCGACAACCCCGCCAGCCAGGTCAGCTCACACCTGTGGCTGTCGAGGAGCGGCGACTTCGAGCAGTACGTTCCTTTCGACCGGAGGGCCTGGGCCCAGGCGGCAGGAAATCCATACTGGATCTCCTGCGAATGCGAAGGGTACGAGACCGAGGACTACACACCCCTACAAATCATCCGGCTCGGCGAGCTCTTTCAGTGGGGGATGCGGGAGTTCGGATGGCAGGAAGAGATCACCGACTCTCCCGCCGGTTACGGTATCGGTACCCACCGGATGGGCGGCCAGGCGTGGGGGGGCCACAATTGCCCGGGTGACATCCGGGCCAACCGACGCCGGGACATCCTCGCCGCCGCGCGGCATAACGGAGTCGGCGCAGCCGCCGATCCCCGGCACCGTTACGACGACCGTCCGACCCTGCGGGAGGGATCGCGTGGTCCGGACGTCGTGGAGCTCCAGAACGCCCTGAACATCATCTTTGGCCATGAGGCCCCCACCGGTGATCCCAACCGGATAACGCCGGATGGCGTGTACGGGCCACGGACCACTGCCCGGGTGGCCTCCCTACAGCGCTACGCCGCGCCGTGGTTCGGCCGCATCCCGGACGACGGGGTCTGCGGGCCCAACACCTGGCGTAAGATCGGTTACCTCCTCACCGGGATGAACCGCCGGGTCTGACCCACAGACCGGGCCCGGCCGCTCCCCCGCACCGGGCGCTCCCGCTCACCGGGCGGTCGTGACCCGGCGGGCCAGCTCGGCGCCGGCCCTCCGCAGCCACCGGAGCGGCTCGGCCATCGCCATGGCCGGCCCCCCGGCGAGATCGACGAGGGCGATCTCGGCCCGGACCCCCTCCGGTCGGGGGGCGTCAACCCGCCCAGCCACCAGGAGCACGGGCACCTCGGCGTCCCGCGCCAGCGCGAGGACTCCGCCGACCACCTTGCCGGACAACGAGGTGCGGTCGAACCTGCCCTCGCCGGTCACCACCCAGTCGGCGCCGGCAAGGGCCGCCGGCAGGCCCGCCGCCTGGATGATCGTCGGCAGGCCGGGGACCACCTCGGCTCCCCAGGCCGCGGCGAGGCCGTAGGCGGTGCCGCCGGCAGCCCCGGCTCCCGCGGCGTCGGGAGCACCACCCAACAGGTGGGCGAGCCTGCGCAGCCCCTCCTCCAGCCGGGTGATGTCCGCGGGTCCGGCACCCTTCTGCGGCCCGAATACGGCGGCGGCGCCGGCAGGGCCCAGCAGGGGCGCGTCGACGTCGACGAGACAGTACGCTCCCCCGGCCGGCGCCGGCCGCAACCCGGTCAGATCGATGTGCGCGAGCGACGTGAGGGCGCCGCCGCCGACGGCCAACGGCCGGCCGGCCGCGTCGAGGAACCGGGCACCCAACGCGGCGAGGGCACCGGTACCACCGTCGGTCGAGGCGGAACCGCCCAAAGTGATGAGAACGCGGTCGACTCCGGCGTCGATCGCGGCGGCGACCAACTCGCCGAGGCCCACGGTCTGCGCGCCCAACGGATCGAGTTCCCGCATCAGCGGCAACCCGCTCGCCCTCGCCAGTTCGATCACTGCGGTGCCATCGGGCAGCGACAGCCATTCGGCGTCGTGGCCCCGCCCGTCCGGACCAGTCACCCGTGCCGGGTGCCGCTCCGACCCGGGTACGCCGACGGCGAAGACGTCGAGGGTGCCCTCGCCACCGTCGGCGATCGGTACTCCCACGACCTGATCGCGGGGCCGCTCGGAGCGCCAGCCCGCGCCCAGCGCCGCGACCACCTCGGCCGCGGTCGCCGATCCCTTGAACGAGTCGGGTGCGAGGACCACCCGCGCGGGCCGGTGGGGGGACGGTACCCCCGTCATCGGAGCGTCACCGGCCGTCGGAGCGTCACCGGCCGTCGGAGCGTCACCGGCCGTCGAGACATCCCGCGTCGGCGAGCCACGCATCGATGCCGGCGAGGGCCGCCGTCCGCACCTCGATCGGCGCGGCTCCGGATTCCACCGAGCTGCGGGCGCAGGCGGCCAGTTCCTCGTCGGTCAGGCCCAGCGCCGATCGGCACAGCTCGTACTCCTCCAGACAGGTGGGCCCGAACAGCAGCGGGTCGTCGGCGTTGATCGAGCATCGCACCCCGGCCCGCAGCAGGGCCGGAAGCGGATGTTCGGCCATCGACGGGACGACCGAGAGCAGCAGGTTGGACGTCGGGCAGACATCGAGGCAGGTCCCTCGTTCGAGGAGGGTGTCGACGAGTCGGGGATCCTCCATGGCGCGGATACCGTGCTGGAGACGATCGGCATCCAGGGTCTCGATGGCGCCACGCACCGACGCGGGACCGTCGAGTTCCCCGGCGTGGGGGGTCGAGAGCAACCCGCCGTCGCGCGCAATCCGGAACGCCGCCATGAACGGCTCCGGCGGCCAGCCGTTCTCGTCGTTGTGCAGCCCTAGGCCGACGATGCCCCGATCGGCGTAACGCAGGGCCAACCGGGCCACGGAGACGGCCTGTTCGGGGGAGTCGAAGACCCGGTCGACGGCCGCCATCCAGCGGACGGTCACCCCGTACCGCGCGCCGACCTGATCCGATCGGGCCAGCACCGTCTCCCAGGCGGCCTCCGCGCTCCCGAAGACGCCTAGATGAACGTACGGCCAGAAGCTGGGTTCGAGGTAGGTGACGCCCTCATCCGCGGCATCGATGATCATTTCGTCGACGAGACGTTCGAAGTCCTCGGGCCGGCGGAAGACCGGCAGGATGCCGGCGATCACTTCGCTGAAGCCCCCGAACTCGGTAAACCCCGTGGTGCGGGGAGTCGGAACGCCCGCGGCGGCGGCCAGGTCGGCCAGTGTCGACGGCCGCATCCCCAGCTCGAAATGCAGATGCAGATGGCCCTTGGGCAGCGAACGCAGATCCCGCATCACAGTCCTTCCTCCGTGGCCGCGCGGCCGGCGGTCTCCCCATCCCGTGGGGACAACCACGAACCCGCAAGACGGTGGATTGAAACTTACGTGGTCGAGCCGCCCCGCGGGAGCCGGACGAAGATGGTCGCCGGCTCAGGTCGCCGGCTCAGGTCGCCGAGACGATCCCAGTGGCCACGAGGAAGAGCACGGTGGCACCGAGCGCCAGCCGGTAACCGATGAAAACGCTGTAGCTGTGTCTGGCAATGAACTTCAACAGCCAGGCGATCGCGACGTAGGCGACGGCAAAGCTGACCACGGTCGCGATGATCGTCGCCGGCCAGCCCACCCCGTCGGCGATGTCGTCGGACTTCGTGAGGACCTGCAGCGCCGCGGCCGCCATCAGGGCCGGGATGGACAGGAAGAAGGACAGCCGGGTCACCGCCACCCGGTCCAGGCCACGCAGCAACCCCGCCGACATGGTCGCCCCGGATCGCGAGATACCCGGGATCAGCGCCATGCACTGCACGATGCCGATCACCAGGGTGTCCTTCCACGTCACGTCCTCCTCGTGACGTTTCTGGGTACCGACGTGGTCCGCGTACCCCATCACCCCGCTCCAGAGGATCAGCGCACCGCCGACGAACCACAGGCTGCGTAGCGTGGTCTCGATCTGATCCTTGAAGGCCACCCCGACCAGGCCGATGGGAATCGATCCGAGAATGACGGCCCAGCCGAACCGGTAATCCGGATGCTCCCGCCAGGCGGGATCGCGCACACCGCGGCCCCACGCCGCCAGAAGGCGCCGGAAATCATGCCGGAAGTAAAGCAGGGTGGCGAAGACCGCACCGACCTGGATGATCGCGGTGAAAGCGGTGATGTCCGGGTCGTCGATGTCGTGGCCGAGCAGCTTCTCCAAAATTGTCAGATGTCCGGTGCTGGACACCGGCAGAAATTCCGTCAGCCCCTCGACCGCGCCGAGAAACACCGCTTCCAGGACGTTCACATGGACCCTTCCGCACCGGTACACGCCACCTGCTGATCGCGCAGGGCAGTGTATGACGACGAGGATCATCTGCTCCCGGTGGGGCGGGCCACGCGGCCGTCAGGCGGCCAGCGCCCGGGTCAGCGCACATCGAGCCGTCGCCCGGGCGACGGCCGCCTCGGTGCGGGTCACGACGGGCAGATCCAGCCGGGTCAGGGCCCGCCCGCCACAGCAGCGCCGCGGACGAGGAGAACGAGAGTCCCGCCGGCGTGCGGTTCACCTTGCCTGATGGGTGAAGAAGGCCCAGATGGTCGCGGTGGCATTCAGGGCGGTTGACGGCGGGTCGAGATGCAGGATTCGCTCGGCCGTCGGGTGGCGGGCACCGCCGGGCCACTGGTGGCCCGCGCCGGCAATGGTGACCAGTTCCACGGCCCGTCCCTGCGGGCAGGTGGCGATAAAGGTGGTGACGCTTTCCGTAGTGGTTGTGGCCGGGGTGGCACAATGATCGGCGGTACGCCACATCGCGTTCACGAACGGGACGGCCGGTCCGTTGATTTTTGCGACCCCGTCACCCTCGCCGCCGTAGTAGCGTACGGTGTGGTCCGCGGTGCCGTGAATGGCGATGACGGAGATTGGCCGCGGTGCGGGGCAGGTGCCGAGCAGGGTCGCCGAATCGGGTCCGATCGCGGYGAAAATGGTGGTGTCGCAGGCCAACCGGTAGTCCATCATGCCGCCGTTGGAGATTCCGGTGGCGTAGATACGGGCGGTGTCGACCGGTACGGCGGCTTGGATGGCGGCTACCATGCCAGTGATGAAGGCGACATCATCCACGCCGGTCGCACCGGGCTTTCCGCAACAACCGCCGCCGACGGACCAGGCATGGTTCTGCCCTTCGGGATAGGCGACGAGAAAATGGCCGCGGTCGGCCTCGGCGTCCCAGCCGTAGGAGTTCTCGGCCTGCTCCGCGCCACCGAAACCGCCGTGGATCATGACGACGAGCGGCGCCCGCGCGGGCAGAGTCGGCGGCCGGTACAGCCGGTAGGCGCGGGTGGCGCCGCCGACGTTGATCGACCGTACCGACGATCCGACCGGGACAGCGGCCGGCGTAGAAGCCGTCGCGGTGCTGGCGGGCTCTGCCGGGCCTGCCGCGGAGCGCCGAAGCGGCCCCGAGCAGCCGGTGAGGGCGACCGCGCCAGCGACGAACACGGCGAGCAACCAAGACGTGCGGGGGAAGCGGATGATCATCGAACCCCTCTGGTCGGCGCCCATAAGCGGGCAAGGGAATGCCCACAGCCTGGCATACCCGCCCAACCATGATTTTGATCTGCTCGCGCCATAGCGTGCCGGGAGCGGGCGGCGTGGTGCCGACCGCGCCGAGTACGAGTTCGACAGCCACCTACGCCACTACGTCTCACCACCCGCTTTCGTACGGAATTCACATCTTTCTTGTATGGAATGCGGGGTGCGACGAGCCGCTGACCTCGTAGTGGCCGGGGGTGGAGCCCGCCGGCCGGGCTGGCGAGGGCTGAAGGGCGGCGGAAAGAGGTGGGGATGCGGGAAGAGGTGGGGATGAGTGCGGGAGACCCGGCCAGGGTGCCGCCGGCGCCGGTGCTCACGTTCGCCGATGTGACCCTGGACGAGGCCGCCGCTGGTGCGGCCGTACTCACGCTGACCGGTACRGCGGCTTGGCTGTTGCTCGGCCGGGGGCTACGCCCGCTGCGGGACATCACCCGTACGGCGGCCGCCATCGCCGGCGGCGACCTGGCTCGGCGGGTCCCGCCGGGGCGTCCGCGCACCGAGACCGGTCAGCTCGCGGCGGCGCTCAACACCATGCTCGGCCAGATTCAGGCGGCCTTCGAGGACCGTCGGCGGCCGGCAGCCGCGGCGGTGGCCGGACCGGCAGCGACCTCGGAATGGCGATCGTCGCCGCCATCGCCGCCGCCCACGGCGGCACCGCCACCCTCGACAGCGCCCCCGGCGCCGGCACCACCGTCCGCATCGTCCTCCCCGCCGGTACAGGGGAGGAATTGGCCGCGGTCCGGCCCGTCAACCTCCTCTGACCGGGCCGGCCCGTTTCGACCAGTGACGCCGCGTTCACCGCCTCCGCGGGTTGCCCGGTCATAGCAAGAAAACTGCGGATCCGAATGTGCCTCACATCTTGCCGGGAAAGGGTTCTCATTCCAGGCTGATGTTCTTGCCTTGCTGGCAGGGGACACGGGCACAGCCGGTCCACGGAAACCGTGGCACCCAGCCGGCTGGCTCCCACGGTCACCCGTCGGGGCCACCTGACCATCTCCGATCTCCCGAAGGCAGGTGTCCCGTTCCCATGAACCTTCAGGCTCCGGTCCGTCGAGGTCTCGCAACGGCTACCGTTGCCGGCGCGGCGCTGCTTACCATCGCGGCCTGCCAGCCTGGCACCCGGGTAGTGACCGCCGCGCCGGCGACGGCGACCGCCGAGCAGGCAGCCGACCAGCCAACCTCAACGACACCGGTGTCGGCGGCGACGTCGGCTGCCGCGACATCCACGGATGCGGTCGGGAAGGGTGCCGGCGGGCCGGGCTCCCTGACCGTGGCCATCACCTCCCCGGTGGCGGTCTCCGGCCACGTCGACACGGTGGTGAGCTGCCAGACCGCGGGCGCCCGCTACGTGGCGTCGGCGAGCGGCTCGGTCCACGGCTACGCCGTCTCGGACGTCGTGCGGGTGGCCGGTTACCACGGGCCAGGGAGCTACCAGGCTTCGGTGACCGTGTCGATGACCGGCCCGGATGCCCACTACGCGGTCACCGCCGTACCGGCCACCGCGCAGGTCACCGCTACTGGTGGCGACGTCTCCTTCTCGGCGACGAGCACCGGCGGCCGAACGCTCGCCGGTTCGATCGCGTGGGCCTGCTCCGCGTAGGCGCACATGCGACCAGTGACTTTAGGAGAACATTCGGTGACCAGGCCGCTCGTCGGCCACGGGGGCACGCCGGCCCGGAGACGTCTGCGCCGTCTGCTCCTGGTGGTCGCGGCCGTGGCGGTCCTGCGCGGTGTGCAAGCCGGCGTCGCTGCGCTCACCGTGCTGACGGCAGCGGCACTGCGGCTCGAACAGCCGCTGCCGCACCTGCATGTCACCCGCCTGGCCGAGACTGGGCCCGAGCCGCTGACCCCGCTGACCGCTCTGGTCATGGTCGCCGTGTCCGCGGCCGTGTCCGCCCTTCTGCTCCGCGCTCGCCGGACGGTCACGGCCTTCGCGGCTGTCAAGGCATTCGCCCTTATCGCGGCGTCGACCATCGCCGGCGTCGTCGCTGCCGGCCCGGTGGGCCTTCGACTGGCCGTCGCGGGGTGCGGCGCGAGCCTGGCCGTCCTGCTGTGGCCGGCGGTCCGGCGCGCCGCCGTAACCCTGCTGACGGCGGTCGGCCTGCCGCACGCCACCGGCCGGACCGCCGACGTCGCCCTCGCCGTGAAGATCGGCCTTCTCGTCGCRGTGGTGCTCGTCAGCTAATCGGCTATTAGCACCGCGCGCCCTCAGCACCGCGCGCCCGCTTCCCCTGCGTCCACCCCACTCGCTCCCATCTCCGCCCGAAAGGAAGTCGTGATGAGCCGCGCTCCCCACGTCCGCTCCGTCGCCGCGCCACCATCCACAGCCAAGACCTCCGACATCAAGACCTCCGACATCAAGACCTCCGACAGGGTGCCCGGCTCGGGAGAGGGGCMGGTCGAGGCGATCCGGCGGCTGCGTGCCGACCCGCTCACCCGGCTCAACGAGCTGGCCCGCGCCCATGGGCCGGTGGTGCGCCTGGCGAGCTGGCCGGTGTCGGCCTTCCTCGTCACCGACCCGGACGCGATCGCTGACGCCCTGGTCAGCGGACACCGGGCCTACGCCAAAGGTGCCGTACGCCGCGGCGCCGGTTCCCGGCGAACGGTGGTGCAGCCGCTGGCACTGCTGCTGGGCCAGGGCCTGCTGACCAGCGCCGGGGACACCCACCGCCAGCAGCGCCGGCTGCTGCAGCCGCTGTTCCACAAGCAGCGGATCGCCGGCTACGCCGACGCCTTCGCGGCCATCGCGGACAAGACCGCCGACGGCTGGCGGGACGGGCAGCGCCTCGACGTGCACACCGAGATGACCGAGATGACCCTGGCGATCGTCGCCCGGACCCTGTTCGACGTCGACCTGGACAGCCACGTCGTCGACGTCATTCGGGCCGCTCTCGACCAGAACATGCCCGCAGCCCGCCGAGCCCAACTTCCCGGCTTCACTACCCTCGAACGGCTACCGCTCCCGGCGCCCCGGCGCCGACGAGACGCCCGGAACGCGCTCGACCGCGTCGTCCACGATCTGATCGCCGACCGCCGCGCCACCGGCGCCACCGGTAACGACCTGCTGTCCCTGCTGCTGACCGCCCGCGACGCCGACACCGGCGCGTCGATGGACGACTCCCAGGTCCGCGACGAGGCGCTCACCCTCCTGCTCGCCGGCCACGAGACCACCGCTAACGCACTGACCTGGACGTTCCACCTACTCGGCCGGGATCCGGAAGTACTGGCGACTCTGCAGGCCGAACTCGACCGGGTGCTCGGCGAGCGGCGGCCGACGATCGACGACCTGCCCCAGTTGCCCTACACCAACGCGGTCATCAGCGAGGCGATGCGGCTGTACCCGCCCGTCTGGGCCATGGGCCGCCACCTCGTCGAAGACCGCGACGTCGCCGGCTACCGCCTGCCCGCCGGCTCCACCCTGGTCTTCAGCCAATGGGTGGTGCACCGCGACGAGCGCTGGTGGCCGCGACCGGAACTCTTCGACCCCATCCGCTGGACCGGGCCCGACACCGCCGATGAGCCGGCCGACGCCGGGCCGAAGATGCGGCCTCRCTTCGCCTACTTCCCGTTCGGCGCCGGCCCCCGCCAGTGCATCGGCAACACCTTCGCCATCACCGAAGGCGTGCTCGCCCTGGCCGCTATCGCCCGCCGCTGGTCCTTCACCCCCGTACCCGGCCTGCCCGTCACACCGCAACCCCTGGTCACCCTGCGACCGAAGGACGGCCTACCCATGATCGCCCACGGTAGGTACCCGAACCGGTAGCGGCCTTTATCAGGCGATCTCTATGCCGACGTCGGGCGGCTGGTGCRGCGAGTTGTGGACGGTGCAGTGCGAGGCCACCGCTACGAGGCCGGGCCGGCGCCGTTCCGGCAGACTGGCGGGAACGGCGATTCGCAGCCGCACCGCCRCCACCCGGGCGGGTCGGTCAGTCGCCATGTCGAACTCGGCAGCAACCCGCAGACCGTCCCGGCACACGCCATGGCGGGTGAGGTACCGGCCGGCGTAGAAGGCGACGCAGGATGCGAGTGAGGCGACGAACAACTCTGTCGGCGTCGCCGCGATGTCGTCACCACCGTGCCGCAGCGGCTGGTCAACCAGCATCTCGTGTCCACGGACCCCGATCGCGTACGACTCACCCGCAAGGTAGGCCACATCGATCCGGCCCGGGTGACCGTCTCCGGACCCAGCCGTGTCCCGCCCGCGGTCAAGCGCCGAGTCTGCTGTCCCGACGGCATCCTCGCGGTCGCGTTCGGCTGCCGCGGCCTGCGCCAGCAGCCGTCCGGCCAGCTGCCGCGCCTCGGGCACGGTCAGGTGCGCCCACTCCTCGCCGCGGTCGTGCCGTTGGCAGCCGACGTTCAGAATGATCTGGCTGGCGCCCTGGCCCTCCCCATCCAGGGGAAGCCGTCCGATGATCATGTCCTGCCCATGGGCGGTCCGGATCACGTCGCGCGCGAGCGCATCGGCTGACTTCGTTCTCGGTCCGTTCATCACGCCCCCCTGACGTCTTGTACCTGCCATGCCGAGGTTAGGACGATGAACGGTATTGATCAGGGGCCATCGGTCCCGGCCAGCGGGGCCAGATGGACGCCCACCGCGCTGGGGATGAGGTCCTTTGAACGGCGTGGCGCGGACCGGCCCTGCCGCATGTCCGCCGACGAGGATCAGCCCACCGACCTTGCGCGCCGGAACCGGGAGCACACCGGCCGCGTACCAACGGCGCGCGGTCACGTACGCCACGGCCTGCGACTCGGCCCACTCCTTAAGGCTCGCGTGACCATCATAGACCGCCACAGAGCGCTACGGTGTGGTGCCAAGACTGGCGTGCCGCCGAACATCTGGGGGTTACCCAGCTGGCACCACTGCTGACCTCAGCTGAGCAGACGGACGGGATCAGCCTGTGGTGGTTCACCAGGAAGGCAGCCTCCTGGCGGATCCGCTGGCGCCCAGGCCCAAATCGGGACGGGCGCAACCCCGCGGAGTCCGGCGACGGCAGGCTCCGCGCCGTGCTCAACGGCGACGCGGTCCACCGCTGGGCACCCGCCGTCTACGAGCCTGAGATCCACGCCTTCGGTGGCCCCGCCGGCATGGACGTCGCGCATCAGCTCTTCCACCACGACAGCCGCAACGTCCTCGCCCACCTCGACCGAGCCCGCCCCGAGCATCGGGCCGAGGTCGGACTCGTGCTGGCCGCGGCGCTGCTGAGGTCAGCWGGCCAGGACTACTACGAACAGGGTGACGTCTGGACCCGCGTCGCCAGTCACCGCCGCACCCGCCAGGCCAGTGCGCGGCAGCCCGCCGCCACGGCGGCTACCCGAAACGCCGTCCGGCAACTTCTCGCCGCCCGCACCGTGCAGCCCCTCAAAGCGCTACCGGCGTGGCCGGCAGCGTTCCGGCACGCGGGTCGGTCACTCGCGAACCTCGCCAACCAGGGCCAGCTCACCCGCGGCCTCCGCGCCGTTCTTGCCCATCACATCCTGTTCGCCTGGAACCGGCTCGGCTTCCCCGCCGCCGACCAGGCGCAGCTCGCCCACACCACCGCCGCCATCATCTTCGATGACCCCGGCCCGATCCCTGACGAACGGTGACCACGATGACCACCCGCACCCCCGAACAGCTCCGCGACAACCTGGTCGCCGACATCCACCGCTGGGGCACATTCCGAACCGCCCAGGTCGAAGCCGCGTTCCGCACGGTCCCGCGACACCTGTTCCTGCCCGACGTCGACCTGGAAACCGCCTACGCCCCCCAGGTCGTCGTCACCCGCCGCGCCCCCGACGGCACCGCGCTGTCCTCAGCATCCCAACCCAGCCTCGTCGCCGCCATGCTCGAACAGGCCGGCGTCCACCCCGGCCACCGCGTCCTGGAGATCGGCACCGCCACCGGCATCAACGCAGCACTCCTCGCCGAACTCACCGGCCCGACCGGCCAGGTCACCACCATCGAGATCGACGAGGAGCTCGCCGCAGGCGCGCGCACCGCACTGGTCAAGGCCGGTTACGAACGCGTGGACGTTGTCCACGCCGATGGTGCGGCGGGCCACCCGGGCGGAGCGCCCTACGATCGGATCGTCATCACGGCCGGGGCCTGGGACCTGGCCAAGGGCTGGTGGAACCAGCTCGCCCCCGCCGGTCGTATCGTCGTGCCTCTCCGTCTCCACGGAAGCGGCCTGACCCGCTCCCTCCCGCTCGACGCCGTTGAGCCGGGCCGGCTCGTCAGCCGCTCGGCGCTCGTCTGCGGATTCGTCCCCCTACGTGGCGCCGACGCCCACACCGGCCGTACCCTCGCCCTCGCAGACGGTGTCGCCCTGCACGTCGACGACCACGACCCCGCCGACGAGCCGGCGCTGCGCGCCGCGGCGGCCAGCCCACCCCACAACCTGTGGACGGGGCTGACGATCCACGACGACGAACCGACCGCGCACCTCGACCTGTGGCTCGTCACCATGGGCGCCCGCTTCGGCCGCCTCGCCGTCGACACCACCGTCCGCCCTGACAGYCAGCTCACTCCGACACGGCGCTGGGCCGGGGCCACCATCCACGACGGCACCACCATCGCCTACGTCACCCTGCGTCCCCTCGCATCCGACACYGACGAACTCGGCGTCACCGCCCACGGACCCCACGCGGCCACCCTCACCGCGCACCTCACCGATCTGCTGCACCAGTGGCGCAAAGAAGGCCCCGCCGAACCTGTCGTAACGGCCCATGCCGCGGACACCCTGGAGGACCAGACCGTCGCCGGACACCGCGTCGATYGGCCGAACAGCCGACTCACCGTCCGCTGGCAGCCCTGAGAAGAGGCGGGACCCGATGGCCTTCACCACATCGACAGATGCGGCACCCACGACGTTCGCTCTCGTCGCACCACGGTTTCCCCTCGTCCCCCGTGACCGGCCATCCTGCCCAGCCCTCGACGCCCGGATCTACCGGGGTGGATCACCCGCGGCGCCACCCGCGGCGCCACCCGGATGGCAGGTCCCGGGTCATCATCGCCGACGCCGAGATGCAGCGGCACGCGAGCGCCGGCCCCCGGCTACTACACTCGCTGGGTGCCGATAACCGACGTTTCGCCAGCTGCTTCGCATCGAGTCCGACGGGAYAAGAGCCAAGCGGGCACACCACGTCGGTGGAGGGGTAGGCTGTAGGTGTTGCTTGTTCTTCCGTGCGTGACCTACGCAGAGAACGGCACGACTGGACCACGGCACCGGCCGGGGTCTGGGGCGAGGCCGGTACGCGAAGGACGCTTACCGGGAGCGCGGCAAGGAGAAATAATCGTGGCGCAGGGTACCGTCAAGTGGTTCAACGCGGAGAAGGGCTTCGGATTCATCTCCRTCGACGGTGGCGGCCCGGACGTGTTCGTCCACTACTCCTCGATCGTGGCGGACGGCTACAAGTCCCTGGATGAGGGCCAGAGCGTCCAGTTCGAGATCGTGCAGGGCCAGAAGGGACCGCAGGCGGACAACGTCCAGCCCGTCTGAGGCCGTACCACCCCCAGCCTTACGCGTCGGCGCGCGGCTCCCGTGGGAGCCGCGCGCCGATGTTGCGTTGGCCGATGTTGTGTTGGCAGGCCGGTAGTCTCACCGCAGTAGTTGACCGACGCCGTCGGCGGGCACCGCTCGATCATGGGCCATGTGCACCTGACGAGCGACCAGATCAGCGCCCGGGCAACCGAACCACGGTGATGAAGAAGTCGTCGATGAACCGCACGTCGTCGACGAACCGGTCGAAATCGACCGCCTTCGTCACGTAGGCGTTGGCGTGCAGGTTGTAGCTGCGCAGGATGTCCTCGGCAGCGCCCGAGGTGGAGAGCACCACGACGGGGATGCGTCGCAGGTCGGTGTCGGCCTTGACCTCGGCCAGCACCTCGATGCCGCCCCGGCGCGGCAGGTTGAGGTCCAGCAGGATCAGGTCGGCCGCCGGGGCCTGTGTGAAGGGCTCCTCCCGGCKAAGGAACGCCATGGCTTGGATGCCGTCGTTCACGACATGCAGCCTGCCGTTGATCCGATCATCCGCGAACGCTTCGCGGGTCATGAGGACATCCCCCGGGTCGTCCTCAACCAGCAGTACGTCGAACGGGTCCGTACGGACACTCGCCGTCATCTGGATACCTCGAAGTAGAGGCCGCCATGGCATGGCAGCCGGACGAGAAGCGGGGGTAGGGGATGTAAAGCGGGGCCAGGGCGGACAGGACAATCAGCGCCTACGGCGCGGGACGGCCGCTCCTCGAGAGCGTGAGCGGGGCCGCGAGCAGGCGCGGGCGGAGTCCGTCCGGCCCGGAACGGTAACCGGACACCCCGGAATCGATGCACGGACTTTGGCGATGTCTGACGGTACGCCAATGGAAGTGGTCTGTCGCCCCCCTAACAGGGACAAGTCCGAGGACGAGCCGAGGCTCACCGTTTTCGGCCTCGCCGCGACCRCCCGGGCACCCACGACCCCACGACCGCCCGGCTACCCCGACCGCCCGGCTACCCCGACCGCCCGGGCACGAGGCCGGGCTTCGGCCGTTCCCGGCGTGGCGGTTCCCGGTCGTCCCCGGCGGGAAGGCAAGGGGTCATGAGCTCCGGCAGCCCGGTCCAAGACGAGATCCGCCCGCATGCCCGCGAACTGCGTCGGCTGATCCCGGACGTATACCGGGGGCTCGGCACCCTGGGCGACGCGGCTCTCCGTGACGGCGCCCTGGACAGCCGCACGAAGGAGCTGATCGCACTGGCGCTCGCCGTGAGCACCCAGTGCGACGGTTGCATCGAGGCACACGCTCACGGCGCCGTCCGGCAGGGTGCGACCTGCCAGGAGGCGGCCGAGGCCATCGGGGTGGCACTGCTGATGAACGGCGGACCGGCGTCGGTCTACGGCCCGCGCGCGTTCRCCGCCTTCAGGCGTTTCCGCGCCGAGCGGCACGAGGCGGGGGACGGTACGGCGCCGCTCGGGCACGTAACCCCGGCCTCGCCGGGACACGCTCCATCAACCGCCCAGGTTCAGCCCCCCGGCAACACCGACGTCTGAACCGGCGACAGAGGACCCGCCGCGCCGGCGGCCCAACGGACGGTGGTGCCCGCAGACCGTCGTCAAGACCGGCTGAGGACACGCCGGCGCGGGTGCCACCGCCCTCCGGCGGACGGGCCCGGACGGCCCGGCTACAGGCAAGGAAAATCTCATGGTTAAAAATATCCCTGGAGATTTCCTCGTCCCCCGTTTCGGGCCATCGAAATTCGTTGCCCTACGGACGAGTTGTTTACCTGTCCTTTACAGTTCCACCCACCCCGGCCGGCGGCATCCTGTTACGATTTTCCCGTGACCGCAGGCGAACGGGGAAGAAGGCTCCGATGACGTTTGTCGTCCTGTCGCCCTGCATTGATGTCAAGGACACCGCCTGCGTGGAGGAGTGCCCGGTCGACTGCATCTACGAGGGCAGCCGCAAGCTGTACATCAACCCGGACGAGTGCATCGACTGCGGAGCCTGCGCGTCGGTCTGTCCGGTCGACGCGATCAAGAGTACCCGGATCGTGCCGGCGAGCGAGGCCGAGTTCATCGCGGACGAGGCCCGGTTCTTCACCGACATCCTGCCTGGTCGGGATGCTCCGATCGGTAATCCGGGCGGCGCCGGCAAGATCGGCCCGATCGGAGCGGACACCGCTTTCGTCGCGTCCTACAGACGCTGACGAGACAAGCCGCCGGCGAAGGCTGACGCGGCCACGGCGTCAGCGAGACCGCCGGCCCACGGCCGGTGCTCAGGACCCACCCCGTCCGGGCACCGGCCCTCTACATTTCGGGGGCGAAACAGGGGCCGAGACCGAAGCAGAGTTGCGGGTTTCCCAACGGGTGATGTCGACCGGTCGTGCCGTCGACCAGATGACGCGCCGCGGAATGTCGATTGACGAGAAGGCGGCGTGACAAAAATCCCGGAAAACGGCATGCAGACGTCATCGCCAGGCGACCGGAGAACATGACGGAAACCACGTGGGGCCGGAACCGAAATCACTCCGGGCCGAGGCCGGGGCGGGCACCGTAACGGACCCCCTGAGGGGATCAGGCCAGCCCCGACAGGCCTGATCCCCCGCCCCCCGAGCATCCATCCGACGACCGTCCATCGGTCCGGTTCGCCTCAGCCGTAGGTCTCATCCCGGCCGTAGGTCACCCGGCTGCGACCTACCCGGCCACCGTCCAGGAGTCGGCGCCCTGGAGCAACGTCCGCAGATCGCCCAGGCCGCCGGGCCGGGCGGTCGCCAGCCGCTCCTGGAACAGCTGGTCGAACACGGGATGCGAGACCGACCGGTAGACGCCGATCGGCGGCTCCGGAAACTCCGCCTGCGCCAACTGGGCCAGGGCGTAGGCATAGGTCGAGTTCTCCACCGTCGGATCGTGCACCACGACGCGGGGGTCACCGCTGTGCCCGACCGCCAGCTCCCCGGTGGCCGGGTCGCGGATCACGGCGTACTGCTCGTCCACGCCGAAAACCACCGGCATACCGGGCGAGAGCCGGATCGGCCCCTGCTCGCCCTTCGCCCCGGCGGCGCCGGCATCGGCATCGGCATCGGACCGCTTCGGCTGACGGGGGATCGCGTTGAACGTGGGGCAGCCCTGCCGGATCTCCACCAGCGCCGCTCCCTGATGCGCCGCGGCGGCGGTGAGGGTGGCGGTGAGGTGGCGACGGTCCGAGTCGATCGTGCGGGCGACGAACGTCGCGCCGGCGCCGAGCGCGAGCGCAACCGGGTCGAACGGGTTGTCGAGCGACCCGTGGGGGCTCGACGGGCTGATCGTGCCGATCCTGGAGGTCGGCGAATGCTGACCCTTCGTCAAACCGTAGATCTGGTTGTTGAACAACATGATCTTGAGATTCACGTTGCGACGCAGCGCGTGAATAAGGTGGTTACCGCCGATCGACAGCGCGTCGCCGTCACCGGTTACGACCCACACCGCCAGGTCCGGCCGGTTGATCGAGACACCGGTCGCGAAGGACGGCGCCCGGCCGTGGATCGAGTGGATGCCGTAGGTGTCGAGGTAGTAGGGGAACCGCGAGGAGCACCCGATGCCGGACACGATCACGATGTTCTCGGGCGGGACGCCGAGGGCCGGCAGCAGACCCCGCATCGTCGAGAGGATGGCGTGGTCCCCGCAGCCGGGGCACCAGCGGACCTCGTTGCCGGTCATGTAGTCCTGCGCGGTCAGCGCCGGCCGTCCCGCCAAGTCACCCGACGGTTCTCCGGATCCACCATTCAGCGAGATCATCGTCCTGCCTCCCCGGCCGTGCCGAGCTTCGAACCAAGGTGTACGTTCAACCGGGCGCTCACGTCCCCGACCGGCTTCGAGGCCGCATCCGCCGACGGCTCCTCGTCGATGCCCTGGATGATCCGGCTGATGACGGAGGTAAGCTCGGCGACCCGGAACGGCATGCCGCGGGTCTGGTTGTAGCCGACGGTGTCGATCAGGCATTCCCGGCGCAGGAGTCCGGCGAGCTGCCCGAGGTTCATCTCGGGGACGAGCACGGTGTGGTACTCCGACAGCACCGAGGCCAGGTTCGCCGGCAGCGGGGCGAGATGGCGCAGGTGCGCCTGGGCGACCTTCATGCCGTCGCGCCGCACCTGGCGGCAGGCTTCACCGATCGGCCCCCACGTCGAGCCCCATCCGATCACCAGCACATCGGCGCCGGATCCGGGGGGCCCGCTGGGATCATCGACCTCCAGGAGCGGCACGTCGATGTTATCGATCTTGGACTGTCGGGTGCGGACCAGCAGGTCATGGTTGTCGGGGTCGTAGGAGACCGCACCGGTCAAGTCGGCCTTCTCCAGACCGCCGATGCGGTGMGTGAGCCCCGGGGTACCCGGGATCGCCAGCGGGCGGGCCAACGTGATCGGGTCCCGCACGTACGGCAGGAAGATCGGGTTACCGGCCTCGTCCACCCCGTTCGGGCCGGTGGCGAGATCGATCCCGATGGTGGGCAGCTCCGCCGTCTCGGGCACCCGCCACGGCTCGCTGCCGTTGGCGACGTAGGCGTCGGACAGCAGGATGACCGGGGTGCGGTAGGCCAGCGCGATCCGGGCTGCCTCCAGCGCGGCGTCGAAGCCGTCCGCGGGCGAACGCGCCGCGATCACCGGCAGCGGCGCCTCGCCGTGCCGGCCGTACAGGGCCTGGAGCAGGTCGGACTGCTCGGTCTTGGTCGGCAGACCGGTCGACGGCCCGCCGCGCTGCACGTTGACGACAACGAGCGGCAGCTCCATGATCACCGCAAGGCCGAGAGCCTCGGTCTTCAGGGCCATCCCGGGACCGGAGGTGACGGTCACGCCGAGCATCCCGGCGAAGGACGCGCCGATCGCGGAACCGATGGCGGCGATCTCGTCCTCGGCCTGGAAGGAGCGCACGTCGAAGGAGGCGAGCGCGCTCAGCTCGTGCAGAATGTCGGAGGCGGGAGTGATCGGGTAGGCGCCGAGGAACAGCGGCATCCCGGCCTGCTGCGCGGCGGCGACCAGGCCGTAGGCGATCGCCTTGTTGCCCTTCATGTGCCGGTAGGTGCCGGCGGGCAGCTTGGCCGGCTTCACCTCGTAGGAGAGCGCGAAGGCCTCGGTGGTGTCGCCGTAGATCCACCCGGCCCGCAGCGCGGCGATGTTCGCGGCCTGCACGTCCGGCTTCGCGGCGAACCGCTTCTGCAGGTAGGCGATCGTGTCCTCGATGGGCTGACTGAACATCCAGGACACCAGGCCGAGCGCGAACATGTTCTTCGTCCGGGCGGYGTCCTTGCGCTTCAGGTTGAACTCGGCGACGGCCGTGGCGGCGAGACCGGTGAGGTTGATCGCGTGCACGTGGTAGGCGTCCAGCGACCCGTTGGTCAGGGGATCGGCCTCGTAACCGGCCTTTTCCAGGCCCATCACCGTGAACGCGTCGGTGTCCACGATCAGGACCCCGCCGGGACGCAGCTCGGCGATGTTCGCCCTGAGCGCCGCGGGGTTCATGGCGACCAGAACGTCGGGCCGGTCGCCCGGGGTCCTGATGTCGTGGTCAGYGATGTGGAGTTGGTAGCTCGACACCCCGGCCACGGTTCCGGCTGGCGCCCGGATCTCCGCCGGGTAGTTCGGCAACGTTGCCACGTCGTTGCCGCCCGCGGCGGCCTGGGCGCCGAACCGGTCACCGGTGAGCTGCATCCCGTCGCCGGAGTCACCGGCAAAACGGATCACCACGTGTTCCAGTTGCGTGACCCCCGGATCTGGTCGTTCGGACAACTGTTCGGTTGGCATGGCGAAACCTCATCTCAACTTCTCAGCTACGCACGCCCGCGCCGGGCGAGCGGAACCGCGCGTGGCAACGCTGACAGCACGGAAGCGGGGTCAGGGAAGCGTGGGGGGAACGGGTCAGGGATAGGCGGATCGGGGGGCGGGCACCTCGGGCATGCGCAGGGCCCGCGAGAACACCCGGTCGGTGGGGATCTCCTGCGCCCGGAACTCGGTGGTGGGGCCGTCGAAAAGATCGTTCGACCGGTTCTGCTCCAGGGCACGCACGCGCAGCACCGCGCGAGCCACCGCGGCGGCGGCGGCGTGGATCTGGTCGACGCTGGTGAACCGGCCCACGCTGAACCGCAGGCTCTCCATGGCCGCCGTGGTCGACCGGCCCATCGCGGTGAGCACATGGGACGGCTCGGCGCCGCCCCCGTGACAGGCGGAGCCCGCGGACACCGCCACGTCCGGCAGACAGGCCTGGACGGCGTCGGCGTCGGCACCGACGAACCGCAGGTTGATGGTGTTCGGCAGCCGGCATTCGCGGCTCCCGCCGCGCTCACTCGGCCCGTTGAGCTCGACGGCATCGACGCCGAGCCACTCGACGAGCAGATCGTGCAGCAGCTCGGTCTGGGCCCGCTGCCGCGGGGCCTCGTCGTCCATCACCGCGGCGGCGATCCGCGCCGCGGCGCCGAAGCCGACCACCCCGGCGGTGTTGACCGTGCCGGCGCGCAGGCCCCGTTCCTGCCCACCGCCGTGGATCAGCGGTGCCAGCTGCGACCGGGCGTGTCGGCCGGCGATCAGCGCGCCGGTGCCCTTGGGCCCGTAGAGCTTGTGCGCGGACGCGAGGGCGAGGTCGATGCCGGCGTCCGCGACCGAGACCGGCATCCGGCCCAGTGTCTGGGTGATGTCGGCGAGGTAGAACGCCCCCGCCCCGTGGGCGAGCTCGGCGATGGGCCGCGGGTCGTTCAGCGTCCCGGTCTCGTTGTTCGCCGTCATCACCGCCACCAGGGCGACCTTCGAGACGGAGGCCCCGAGAACCCCCCCGTTCCCCGCGACGGCGGAACCGTCCCATACCGGTTGCAGCAGCGCGCGCAGATGATTGAGGTCGATCGTGCCGTCGGGATGAACCCGGATGGTCTGCACGATCGCCCCGTGCACCCGCGCCGCGGCCTCCGCCGCGGCGAGGACCGCCCGATGCTCGGTCGCTCCGACGAGTACGCGGCGGCAGGACGGCGGGGCGGTGGCCAGGACCCCGGCGATCGCCAGGTTGGCCGCCTCGGTCGCCCCGCTGGTGAAGATGACGTCACGCGGCTGGGCGCCGGCGAGGTTCGCCACGTCCCGCCGGGCTCCTTCGACGAGCCGGGCGACGGCCTGCCCCGCCGGGTGCGAGCTGGCCGGATTCGCGAAGTGGTCCCGCAGCAGCGGCAGCATCGCCCGGACAACCTCCGGGTCGACCGGGGTCGTCGCGTTGTGGTCAAGATAGATCACGGTGCGCCTCCAGAGCCGCAGTCCACGCAGGCGGGATCGCGCCGCGTCCGCGGCGTACGCAGGTCCGTGTCCCACAGGTCGAGGTGGATCAGCCGGCCGACCGCCGGCTCGGCGAATCCACCGGCGATCTTCAGCGCCTCGGTCGCCGCCAGGCAGCCCACCGTTCCGGCGACCGCGCCGAGCACCGGGAAACCGAGGGGCTCCCAGGACGGGTCCCCCTCCGGGAACACACACCGCAGGCAGGGCGAACCCGACCGGACCACCAGCAGATACGCCTCGGTGGCGTTCATCGCGGCGACGACCAGGGGGATCTGCGTCGCCAGGCACAGCCGGTTGAGCAGATACCGCTCGGGGAAGTTGTGCCGAGCGTCGACCACCACGTCCGCCTCGGCGATCAGACGGGGCAGGCTGGGATCGGTCAGATCCCGGTCCAGGGCGACGATCTCGACGTCCGGGTGGTGTGCGCGCAGGGTGTCGGCCGCGCACTCCACCCGGGCGTCGCCCACCCGGTCGGGCCGCATCAGGGTCTGCCGGTTGAGGTCCGGCTCCTCCAGAACGCCCGGATGGACCAGGATCAGCCGGCCGATGCCGGCGGCGGCCAGGTAGGTCGCCGCCGCTCCGCCGACCCCRCCCACCCCCGCCACCAGGACGGTCGCGCCGCTGAGCCGCCGCTGAGCGGACACTCCGAAGCCCGGAATACCCAACTGCCGCTCGTACCGTCGATTCGGGTCGAAGACGGACGGCGCCTGCCGACGGGATGGGTACGGTGCCGGCGGCCCGGCACAGATGGACCCCAGCAGACGCGGGTGGGAACGGAATCGGGCGGTGACCATCGGGCGCTCCCCGGGTTAGGCCGAACAGGTGATCAAGTAGTGCGTTGTCAGGACACCAGCGCGACCCGGCCGATCTCGGGCAGGGCCTCCTTCAACCGGCTCTCAATGACGCCGGTCAGGGTCGCGGTGGCGCTGGAGCACCCGCCGCAGGCTCCGGTAAGGCGCAGGTGCACCTCCGCCGTCCCGGGCTCGCCGTTGCCGGYGAGAGTCGCGACGACCTCGGCGTCCCCGCCGTCTCCCCGCAGGAAGGGCCGGATCTCCTCCATGATCTCCTCGACCTGCTCGCGCAGGCGGGCGTCCGCGGCGGTGCGCTCGGTGGAGTCCGAGGCACCGAAGGACGTCCCGCAGCCGCAGGAGCTGGTCGCGTTCGGGTTCTGGAAGGTGAACCCGGAGGAGGTCAGCGTCTCGGTGTAGTCCACGCGCAGCCCGCGCAGCAGGTGAACCATCGACGAGTGGACGACGACGTCAAAGCCGTCCTGGCCGATGACGACGTCCTCGGCCTCGGCACCGGGGACGAGCGCCAGGTTGTAGGTGAAGCCGGCGCAGCCACCGGGGTCGACGCCGATCCGCAGGCTGAACCCGCCCGTGCCGGGGGTCGAGGCGAGCAGGTGACGGACCTGCTTCACGGCCCGGTCGGTCAGTTCGACGGTGGGGGTGGTGGCGCTCATCRGACGGCAACCTCCGCTTCGGCACGATGTGCGACAAGGCGGRAGCCGACCTCGGCCACCGCCTTCTCGATCAGGTCGTAGAGCTCCACCGGTTCGATCCCGGCATTCTCGAGCGCCTCGCGCGGCCCGAGGCCGATCTTGCTGCACAACACCGCCGCGCAGTCGGACAGCATCGCGACCGTCTTGTCGAGCTTGGAGGCGTCCTCGTCGCAGTCCGACGGGCCGTTGCAGTAGCGGTCCACGTCGCGGGTCTGCACGAGCCGGGCCCAGCCCGGACCCCCCTCGTAGATCCAGAACTCGGTCGCGTGACCGAAGTGCTGGTTCACCACGCCGCTGCCCTTGGTCGCTACAGCGACGAGCACGACGTTCTCCGGGCGGGCGTTCCCCGGGCGGGCCCCGGCCGGGGTGCCCTCATCGGGGGATGCGCCCGGGCCAGAGGGAATGACCGCGCCGGTCGAGATGTTCAGCGCTCCCCGGGTGGCAGCCACCTCGGAGCGCCACCGTTCGATCTCGCTATGCGTCTGCCGGCGGCCTTCGAGGTCGTATTCGATCTCACGGCCACGGAACGCCTCGGGAGTGAACTCCTCACCCCGGTCCTCACCGAGCAGGCCGACGGCGTCGGCGCGGCACTGCCGGCAGTGCCGCATCATGTTCATCTCGGCGCCGTCGTCCTGCTCGCAGCGGTCCTGCAGCGCCTTGAGCTCCTGTGGGGTGGGGCCGCGCTGCCCGGTCAGGCCGAAGTGGGTGCCGTGCTCGGGCGCCGACACCAGCGGCATCACGTTGTGCAGGAAGGCGCCGAGCTCCTTGACCTTCCGGGAGACCTCGACGAGGTGGTCATCGTTGATCCCGGGGATCATCACCGAGTTGACCTTGCAGAGAATCTTCCGCTCGGTGAGCATCGCCAGGCCCTCGAGCTGACGCTCGGAGAGGATCCGGGACGCCTCCCGGCCGGTGTACCGCTTACCGCGGAAGGCGATCCACGGGTAGATCCGCTCCCCGACCTCGGGGTCGATCATGTTGATCGTGATGGTGACGTGGTCGACGTTCAGTTCGGCGATGCGGTCGACGTGGTCCGGCAGGGTCAGCCCGTTGGTAGACAGGCAGAGCTTGATGTCCGGGCAGTCCCGGGCCACCAGTTCCATCGTCCGGAAGGTCGGCTTCGGGTTCGCCAGCGGGTCGCCGGGGCCGGCGATCCCCAGCACGCTCATCTGCTTGATCTCGCTGGCCACCAGCTTGACCTTGGCGAGKGCGTCCTCGGGGGACAGCAGGGTGCTGGTGACGCCGGGACGGCTCTCGTTGGCGCAGTCGAACTTGCGGTTGCAGTAGTTGCACTGGATGTTGCAACCTGGGGCGACCGCCACGTGCATCCGGGCGTAGTACTGGTGGGCCTCGGCGCTGTAACAGGGATGATTGGCGATCTTCTCCGCGATCTCCGGGTCCCGCACCGGAGCGCTGGTGCCACAGCTGGACTTGCTCGCGCAGCCGGCGGCGGTGTCGGGCGCCGGCCCGGTGGCCTGCCGGGGCATCTCGCCTGCCGGGTCGGTGGGCAGCATCGGCAGGCTGACGGGGGTTGCCTTCACGACCGCCCTTCCTTCCCCCCGGCGGTCGCCGTGCCGGTGGCCGGAGCGGTCGCCGAGGAGGTCGCGGTGGTCGTCGCGGCGGGTGCGGCGGTACCGGCGGCGACAGCCGCGGCCTGCTGCCACTGCTCGGGGGAGACGAGCTCACGTTCCAGCGCGCCGACGATGCGGCCGTGGTCGAAAGCCACCGCGTACACGATGTGTTCCTGCAGGTAGAGGCCGACGTTGATGACCTGGCCACGGGTGCCGGCCTCGACGAGAACCTCACCGACGGCGATCGCCGGGTCCGGATACGTGCCGTCGTTACGCAATGCCTTGACGGCGACCACGATGTCGCCGACGTCGTAGGTGCTGTTCATCGGGTTCCACCCAGGTAGTCGGCGGACGCGGCGGCGTGGTGCGGCCAGGCGGACTGGGACGGCTCCACCGGGTCGGACGGCGCCGACGGCTGGGGCACCGTCGGGGTCAGCCGCTCGACGGTGATCGACGACGCGGGCACGAACGACGACTGCGGAGCGCGGTCCTGCAGCACCTTGAACAGGCGGTGGTCCAGGGCGGAGGCGGTGGTGAAGGCCTCATAGGAGCGGATGAGCGCGTCGCGATACTCCCGCAGCAGCTCCACCGGGTTCCCGGCCTCGGTCCGAGTGTCGTGCAGCTCGACCAGCTGGTTGGCGAAGTACCGGAGGATGTGCAGCCGGTTGACGGCCAGGACTCGCGGGTCGTAGTCGACGTCCAGCAGGATGAAGTACTCCTCGGCGGTGGAACAGCGGCGGAAGTCCGCCAGCTGGCCGGCGGCCATGCTCACGCTCATCGCGATGTCTCCTTCTTGAGCAGGCCCTCGAGGAGGGCGATCTCCGCATAGGCGTCGTAGGTGCGGCGGGCGGCGTCGAGCAGGCCCTCCCAGCCGATCGGGAGGTCCTCGGCGAGGTCGTGCAGGTCGAGCTTGAGCTGGGAGGCCCGGCTGCGAAGCTTGCGCAGCCGCAGCTCGGTGTCGGCCGGGGCGCCCCCTGCCGGGGTGTCGGCGGCTTGGGCGTCAGGAGTCATCGCGGGCCACCTCGTTCCATCGTTCGATCTGCTTGGTCGCGCCGGTCACCAGCGACTCGCCCCGGGCGGAGAGCTCGTCCATGGAGCCGAAGCCGAACCGCTGCACGTCCCGCAGCGCGTCGGAGAGGACGACGAGCCGCCCGGCACAAATGATCACGCGCCCGAACCCCTCGTGGCTGAGGTCGAGCACGGTGGTGGTGAACGCCCCGGTCGCCTTCTCGGTGGCCGCCGCGACCGCCTGGTAAAAGGAGCGCACCCGGCCCTCTACGGCGGCGTCGATGTCGCAGTTCACCGCGATCTCGCGGCGCTGCTCCCGCGTGACGATGAACGGGCGGAGCAGGTCCTCGTCGGAGAACCGTTCCAGTTGGCCGTAGGTGTCCCCGGCGCGCAGCTGGTCGACCAGGTCGCCGAGGAAACCGGTCTTCGCGGTCATGCCGCGTCCCCCTTGGGCTTCAGAGCCGTAGCACCGCCGCGKGTCCAGGTCGCCGCCGGCTGCGGCTCGTGGGACCGCAGCACCTTGCGCAGCCAGGGCGGAGGATTGCCGGCCAGCGTCGAGGTGTAGCGGCGGAGCAGCTCGGGGATGGCGGTGCCCTTGACCACCTTCACCGGGTGAACCCGGGCCTTCACCACCTTCGCCGCGGCCGTCCCGCCGATATCACTGATGTTGAGAATCGCGCAGTCCGAGACCGCGGCGAGCCTGGATTCGATCTTGTCCTGTTCGTCCGTCGGCGCCGCGTCGAGCGCGCGGGTCTCCAGGAACCTGGCCCCCTCGGGGCCGACCTCGTACACGTCGAACCGTTGGCACCACCCGAAATGCTGATCCACAGCGGTGCCGTCGCTGGTCGCGAAGGCGATCTTCAACACGGAGACTCCTGGAACAGGTTGTCGAGTTGATCGGATTCACCCGCGGAGCCGGGTTGGGTGGGGATCTCGGTCCGGTGGGCGGGCTGTCCATCCGCGCCGGACACGGAGAACCTCCGCCCGGAACGGCGGTGCACGTGCTCGTGATCGAGCAGACGATTCGCGGCGTCGATGAGCAGGCGCAGGCTTCCGGCGTACCCGGCGGTACCGGCCAGCGCCGCGCCGAGCCGATCGAAGATCGGGAAGCCGACGGGCAGGTGCGCGGCGCCAATCCGGTCGGCGACCTCGCGGGCGTGGCTGGAACCGAGGACGAGGTGCGCACCACCCGCCCGAGCCCGTTCGGCGAGGTCGGTCAGATCACCGACGACGACCTCGTCCCAGGGCGCGTCCGCGAGGACCGGCGCGGCGGTCGGGGACACCGCCGCCACGACCTCGGCCCCGACGTCGTGCAGCAGGGAACCGACGGCGACCAGGGTCTCCGGCTCCATTGCCAGCGCGACCCGGGCGCCACCGAGGACGAAGTGCGTGTCGAGCAGACCGTCGGCGAGCCGGGCCCGGGCCTGCCGGACCCGGGCCGGCGCGGACGCTCCGGTGAGTTCGATCAGCTCGGTGACCAAGGTGTCCATCTCCGTCAGCCCGCTGAGATGACGGTGGCGGAGGATCCGGGCGCCGGTCCGGGCTGCGAGCAGGTCACCGGCCGCCGCCGCGGTCGCACCCGCGACGAGCACGGCCCGCGACCGACCGAGCGCCCGCAGCCGCGCGAGCCCGGTGCCGCCGGTCGTCGTGGGCTGCCAGGCGGGGGCCAGGTGCCCGTCCACCGATCCGGACAGGTCGGGGACGAGTACCGGGTCGAGCCCGAACGCGCGAATCAACTCACCGAGCTCGTCGAGGTCGGCCGCCGTCAGGGACGGGCCGACCAGGACGGCGAGCTGGCGCGGGTCCAGAGCACCACCGTCCGCCGCCGCCACCCGTCGGGCGGCGGACCCCAGGGACCTGGCGGACCTGGTGGACCTGGCAGCCTCGGCGGACCCCAGGGACCTGGCGGACCTGGTGGACCTGGTGGACCTGGTGGACCTGGTGGACCTGGCAGCCTCGGCGGACCCGGGGGTAGTGAGATGCGTTACGGGAGCGCTGGCCGCGATGAAGGCGGTGCGCCCGGTAAAATATCTCGCTTCGGAAGGCTCCGTTTCGGAATGCTCTGCCGGCACCACCGCTCGGACCAGCGCCTCCAACGCGGCCGACCAGCCGTCGGACAGCCCCCCGATGAAGTCCGGGGTGGAGACCCCGACGATCAGCGGGGCCCTGCCGGGGGCGGAGCCGTTCGCGCCCGCCTCCGGCCCGCTCGAGTCGGTCTCGTTCCAGGCCGAGAGGTACTTGCGCAGCTGGCCGCCGACGTCCTCGCCGCTGACCTCGGTGACCCCCGTGGTGAGCAGGCCGATGATCTCCGGCCGCTGCTTCTTCCGGATGGCATCGAGCSTCTCCACCATCGCCTCACCACTGCCGAGGACCGCGGTCACCTCGGTGATCGCGGTGGTCTGCAGCGGGATCGGCTCGTTGAAATGCCGGGTGAGCAGGGCCTTGGCGAATGACGCGCACCCCTGCGCACCATGCATGATCGGCAGCGAGCCGGCGAGGCCCAGGAAGACCAGCGCACCCCCGAGCGRCTGGCTGTGCTTGAGCGGGTCGATCGTCGCCTGCCGCTCTCCGGTCACGATCTCGGCCATCAGCGGGCTCCGACCAGGTCCCAGGGAGCGGGCCGGCTGACCTGCTCCCAGACCGGGCTCGCGATCGCCAGGTCGAGGCGCCGGGCGAGCTCGACCATCCCGGTGTAGCCGGCGTAAGGGATGTGCCGCTCCTGGTTGATATCGAGGAACGGCAGCCGGCCCTTCAGCGCGGTGTACTGGTTGCGGCCGCCGGCGACGAGGATGTCCGCCCCGGTCTGTTCGGCGACCCGCAGCAGCTCGCGCGGACTGCCCTCTTTGATCATTTTTGCGTCGCCGAGCAGCTCGCGGATCTTGTCCACGTCGCCGTCGGAGCTCTTGGTAATGCCGCTGCCGACCACCTCGATGCCGAGGTCCTGCAGCGCGGACACGATCGACCAGCTCTTGACCCCGCCGGTGTATAGCACCGCCTTACGCCCGGCGAGCCTGCGCCGGTACGGCTCAAGTGCGACGGCGACGGCCGCCTCCTCGACAGCGATGAGCTCCTCCGTGCGGCGGGAGAGCTCGTCGTCCTCGAGCAGGCGGGCGAAGCCGCRCAGGGTGTCGCCCATCGCCCGGGTGCCGTAGAAGCTGCCCTCGAACCACGGGATCCCGTAGCGTTCCTGCAGGCCACGGGCGAGTCCGAGCAGCGCGCGCGAGCAGACCACCATCGTCGCCCTGGCCCGATGGGCCGCGGCGACGTCACGGTAGCGGGCATCACCGCTGATGCACGCCTGCACCCGAAGGCCCAGCCGGGACAGCAGCGGCAGGACGTCCCACAACTCCCCGGCGATGTTGTACTCACCGATCAGGTTGACGTCCCGGTCGGTGGTGAGCTCCGGCTCAACGGTGCCGATCACGTGGTCGAGCAGGGCCTGGCCGGCGAGCCGGTTGCCGAGGTTCTTGCTGCCGACGAACCCGGGCGAGTGGATCGGGATCACCGGCACCCCGGACTCGGCGGCGGCAGCCGCGCACACCGCGTCGAGATCGTCTCCGATCATCGCGGTGACGCAGGTCGAATAGACGAAGACCGCTGGCGGCGAGTGCCGCTCGACGACCTCCAGGATGGTGTCGAACAGGCGCTGTTCCCCCCCGAGCACCACGTCGTTCTCGGCCATGTCGGTGGTGAAGCCGTGCCGGTAGAGCACCGGCCCGGACGACAGGCTGCCTCGGCCGTCCCACGAGTTGCCCGCGCAGCCGATCGGGCCRTGGACCACATGAGCGCAGTCGGCGATCGGGACGAGGGTGATCATGGCTCCGTCGAAGGCGCAGCCTCCGGAAGTGCCCCCGGGCTTGGGTTTGGGACAACCCGCCTTGCGGGCCTTGGTGCTCTTGGCGTTGTTGTGGTTACAGGCCGGTTCGGTGAACAGCGCGACGCGTTCTGTGGCTGCCATGGGCCATCCTCGGAAGGACGCGGTTCTACGGGCACGGTTCTTGAAAGAGGTGAGACGGGGGCGAGGGGTCGATCGATCCGGGAGGTGATCGATCGACCCCACGGCGGGGTGGTCGGCCGGTCGCAGGGAGCGCGGTGGGTRCGGCCGGCCGACCACGTTCAGATCCGGCCGGGAGCCGGACCGGCCACAGCTGTGCCCGGTCGGACGCTCAGCGGACGACGTCGAAGCTGTGGTCGGGGCTGGTGCGGTCCAACTCGTCGAGCACCGTGTTGACGAGCTGGGTGAGCAGGTGCAGACCGCCGGTGTAGCCGACGATCGGGAAGYGGTGCAGGTGGTGCCGGTCGAAGATCGGGAAACCGACCCGGACCAGCGGCACGTTCGCCTCCCGGGAGATGTACTTCAGGTACGAGCTCCCAATGAGCAGGTCGACCGGCTCGGTGAAGACCAGCGACCGCAGGTGCCAGAGGTCCTTGCCCGGCCAGACGGTCGCCGCCTCGCCGAACTTGCTAGTCGAGAGGACCTTCTCCAGCCTGGGCGCGAARGAGTTGTCGGCGTTCGTGCTCAGCAGGTGGACCGGGATCATCCCGAGTTCGAGGGCGAAGCCGGTCATCGCGATGACGAGGTCAGGGTCACCCGCGATGGCGACCCGCTTGCCGTGCAGATAGGCATGCGAGTCGGTGAGCGCGTCCACCAGGCGGCCACGCTCGGCGGTGAGCTCGGCCGGGATCTCGACCTCCGCCAGGCGGGCCACCTCAGTCAGGAAGCGGTCGGTGTTCTTCACCCCGATAGGGGTCTCGAGCACCACCGTCTCCTGCTTCCACCCGTCCCGGACGAACTCCGTCGTCTTGCGGGTGGTGGTCTCCTGAAGCATCACGGTAGCGCGGCTGAACMGAGCCGTGGCGGCCTCGGCGAGCGGGGTACCACCTGGGTAGAGCTCGTACTCACCCGTCGCCGGCGAGTCCAGGGAGCTGCTGTGGTCGCCCAGGATCAGGGGGTCGACACCCATCAGCTCGAGGATGCGGCGGTACTCGCGGTGGTTGCCGACGTAGGTCTCGAAGCCGGGCACGATGTTCAGCCGGGGCTTCCCGGGGGACTCGACCTTGTCGGCGTCCGCTGTCCTGCTCAGGAGCTCCAGGATGCCCTTGAGCATGCTGTCGTAGCYGGTGAGGTGCGAGCCCACGAAGCTCGGCGTGTGCGCGTACGGCACCGGGTAGTCGGCGGAGATCGCGCCCTTGTCCCGCGCCGCGCCGATGTAGGCGAACAGGTCCTCCCCGATCACCTCGGCCATGCAGGTGGTGCTGACCGCGACCATCTTGGGCTTGTACAGGGTGGTCGCGTTCTCGAGCGCCTCGACCAGGTTGTTCAGCCCGCCGAAGACGGCGGCGTCTTCGGTCATCGACGAGGATGCCGCCGGGACGGGCTCCTTGAAGTGCCGGGCGAAGTGGCTGCGGAAGTAGGCGACGCAGCCCTGCGAGCCGTGCACCAGGGGCATGGTGCCCTCGAAGCCGAGGCCCGCCAGGACCGCGCCGAGCGGCTGGCACGCCTTGGCCGGGTTGACGGTCAGCGCCTCCCGGGCGAAGTTCTTCTCCCGGTACTCCCAGCCGCGGGTCCACTCCAGGACCMGGGCGACCTCGGCGGCGTCGCTGCCGTTCTCGAACTCGCGCTTGCCCTCGAACTGCTTCTGGTAGACCTCGTCCTTGAACAGCTCGCTGTGGTCGAGGACCCGCAGCGGGACGGAACTGTTTGTTTCCGGAGTCGTCGTCACCGGACATCCTCCCTTCTACCGTGGCTGATGACTGCCGGCTACCGCCGGCGGGGGCCGGACCGGCCGGTCAGAACACCTCTCCGGCCTTCGACCAGGGGGTCTCCATGAGGTCCCAGGTCGGGCTGTTGATCGCGATGTCCATGTCACGGGCGAAGACCGCGAAGCCGTCCACGCCGTGGTATGGCCCGGAGTAGTCCCAGGAGTRCATCTGGCGGAAGGGGACGCCCATCTTGTGGAAGACGTACTTCTCCTTGACGCCCGCGCCCATCAGGTCCGGCTTGAGCCGCTTGGCGAACTCCTCCAGCTCGAAGGCCGTCGGGTCGTCGTAGAGGACCACGCCCTCCGCGAGAGCGGGGTAAGTACGGGTGTAGTCGTCCTTGTGYGCGAACTCGTAGCCGGTGCCGACGACCTCCATGCCGAGGTCCTCGTAGGCACCGATGGTGTGCCGGGGCCGCAGTCCGCCGACCGCGAGCATGACCCGCTTGCCTTCCAGGCGCGGCCGGAAGGCGTTCGTGATCTCGTCGAACCGGACCTGGTAGCGGGCGATCGCAGCCTCGGTCTTCTGCTTGATCTCGTCGTCGAAGAAAGCCGCGATCTTCCGCATCGAATCGACGATCTTGGTAGGACCGAAGAAGTTGAACTCGGTCCACGGAGTGCCGTAGCGCTCCTCCATGGTCGTGCAGATGTAGTTCATCGACCGGTAGCAGTGGATCAAGTTCAGCTTCGACAGGTGCGTCGAGGCCATCTCGTTGATCGTGCCGTCACCGGACCACTGGGCGATGACCCGCAGGCCCATCTCCTCCAGGATCTTCCGGGAGGCCCAGGCGTCGCCGCCGATGTTGTAGTCGCCGATGAGCGCGACGTCATACGGCGTCTGCTTGAAGGTGTTCCCGCCGGTACCCAGCACGTGGTCGCGGACCGCGTCGTTGGCGATGTGGTGGCCGAGGGACTGGCTGACCCCGCGGAACCCCTCGCAGCGCACCGGGACGACCRGCAGCTCGAGCTTCTTCGAGGCCTTGCGGGAAACCGCCTCGATGTCATCGCCGATCAGACCGATCGGGCACTCGGACTGGACCGAGATCCCCTTGGCCAGCGGGAACAGCTCGACGATCTCGTCGCAGACCGTCTCCAGCTTCGGGTCACCGCCGAAGACGATGTCCTTCTCCTGGAAGTCGGTCGTGAACTGCATCGCGGCGAAGTTATTCACGCCCCAGGGGCCGCGGGCGTAGTTGCGCCGGGTGGCCCAGGAGTACTGGCCACAGCCGACCGGGCCGTGGCTGATGTTGACGATGTCCTTGACCGGGCCCCACACCACACCCTTGGAACCGGCGTAGGCGCAGCCGCGGATCGTCATGACCCCCGGGCGGGATTTGATGTTGGACTTGACCTCGCACTCCTTCGACCCATCGGGGTCGTTGGCCTTGAGGTGCTTGGCCCGGAACTTGGCCGTCTTCGCAGGGTAGTTAGACAGCACCTCGGCGATCATCGCCTCGGTCTCGGCCTTGATAGGTGCCGGCGTCGTCGTCATGGTCGGGACCTCATCCTCGACGGAGTCGGAGCAGGTGACAGGGTCAGGCGACAGCGGCGGCCTTGCCGATGATGCTCTCGTCCTCCTGCTCCATGATCCCGAACTCGATGAGGAGCTCCTCGAGCTCGTCCATGGTGATCGGCGTCGGGATGGTCTTCATGTCGTTGTCGACGATCTTCTTGGCGAGCTGCCGGTACTGGTCGKCCTGCTCGTTCTTCGGGTCGTACTCGATGACCGTCATCCGGCGCAGCTCGGCGTGCTGCACGACGTTGTTGCGCGGGATGAAGTGGATCATCTGGGTGTTGAGCCGGCGGGCGAGCTCAATGATCAGCTCGTCCTCGCGGTCGGTGTTGCGGCTGTTGCAGATGAGCCCGCCGAGCCGGACACCACCGGAGTGCGCGTACTTGAGGATGCCTCGGGCGATGTTGTTCGCCGCGTACATCGCCATCATCTCGCCGGAGGTGACGATGTAGATCTCCTGCGCCTTGCCCTGGCGGATCGGCATCGCGAACCCGCCGCAGACGACGTCACCGAGGACGTCGTAGGTGACGAAGTCGAGGTCCTCGTAGGCGCCGGCCTCCTCCAGGTAGCTGATGGAAGTGATGACACCGCGGCCGGCACAGCCCACACCGGGCTCCGGGCCACCGGACTCGACGCACTTGWTGCCCCACTGGCCCTCTACCAGGACCTCGTCGAGCTCCAGGTCCTCGACCGAGCCCTTCTCGGCAGCCAGCTGGATGACGGAGGTCTGGGCCTTGGAATGCAGGATGAGCCGGGTCGAGTCGGCCTTGGGGTCGCAGCCGACGATCATGACCTTCTTGCCCATCTCGGCCATCGCCGCCATGGTGTTCTGCTGGGTGGTGGACTTGCCGATACCACCCTTGCCATAGAATGCGATCTGGCGCATGCGGTGTTCCTCCTCGGAACGGTTGCCCAGCGCAGGGGGCACCGGTGCCACGACCACGCCGATCGGGCAGGTCGGGCCGCGAGAGCCCCTGGGCTGGAGTCGTGCCGCCGGCCGGGTTTGGCCGGGACATCGGCACAACCGTTAGTTGTTGATCTACCCCGTTGCGTCTGTCAGCCGGGTCCGGGTCCTGCCGGACCCGGCCTAGGACGGCGGGGCCTCCACTCGGGGGGCCGGCACTTCGGCCCGCCCGAGAAGCTCCTGGAAGTCACGGCCGTGCAGGCCGCGCTTCGTCTGGGTCGCCGTGGTCCGGACCCGCTCAAGCAGCGGCTCGATCTCGCTGTCGTCGGCGGTGATGCCGTACTGGGCCAGCGCGTAACGCACCGAGGCCCGGCCACTATGCTTCCCGAACGCGAGCCGCCGTTGCCCGCCGACTTCGGCGGGGTCGAACGGCTCGTAGGTCGACGGGTGTCGCAGCACGCCGTGGACGTGGATCCCCGACTCGTGCGCGAACACCGACTCACCGACCACCGCCTTGCCTACCGGCAGCGGGCGGCAGGCGGCCCGGGCCACCATCCGCGCGAGCCTGCGGAACGAGGTGGTGTCCAAGTCCACCGGCACCTTCAACAGGTGCCGCAKGGCCATCGCCACCTCCTCGAGCGGGGCGTTGCCGGCCCGTTCCCCCAGACCCAGCACCGTGGTGCTAACCCAGGTGAATCCGGCCTGAACCGCGGCGAGGGTGTTTGCGGTCGCCAGACCGAAGTCGTCGTGGGCGTGGATCTCCCACTCCCCCGGGACCGCCTGGACCAGCCGGCCGAGCCGGGTGTAGGCGCTGACCGGGTCCAGCAGACCGACCGTGTCGGCCCAGCGGATCCGGGTGGCGCCCCACTCGCGCAGCTCGCCGGCCAGCTCGATGACGAAGTTGTCGTCCGCGCGGGAGGCGTCCTCCAGGCCGACGCTGAATCGCAGCCCGCGGTCGGCCGCGTCGAAGACGCAGTCGCGGATGCGGCGCCGCGCCCATCCCCGGTCCCGGCCCAGCTTGCTCTTCAGATGCAGGTCGGAGACGGGAATGGTGAGGTGCGCGGTGACAATTCCGCAGGACACCGCGGCATCGATGTCGCGGCGGTCGGCCCGGCACCACGCCACCACGCCGGCCTGGGGTTGCGTCGCGAGGATCTCCCGCAGGACATCCCGTTCGGCGGGTCCCATGGCAGGTATTCCGGCCTCGATCTGGTGTACGCCGATGGCGTCCAGAGCAGCGGCGATGGCAAGTTTCTCGGCTGCGGTGAATGCCACTCCAGGCGCCTGCTCGCCGTCGCGCAGGGTGGTGTCGCAAAACCTGACCGGCGCGGCCGGCTCGACCGTAGGCGCGGATGAGCTGGGAAAACGGGGACCGGGCACTGTCATCACCAGCCGTCGATCGAGAACAGAAGGCCATGGGATCGCCCCCGAACAGTGGTTCTTCGTTTGTCCGGTGGCGACACGAAGAACACTAGGAGCCGTTTATTTCAGCCCTGCAAGCCCCGGTAACTTCGGCGTTAACAGGTATTCCGTCGGGATGACTGGAAGCTTCTCCCGAAAGATACCTCGAAGGATATTCTCAAGGAAAAATCTTTAATTAAAATTTTCCTGGAAACTTTCCCCCGTGGCGCCGCCCACATAGCCCCGGGCGCGCCGCCGAAGTGGTCCGGAGCACACGGTACGCCAGGAAGATCGCCCGATTACGGGGATCCCCCAGCTCCGTCGGCGCGATGTAGATGACAGTAGCAAACGCCCCGTGMAGATGAGATGTTATCGGAACATTCGAACAAGAGTTTMAGCGAGGTACCTGCCATGTTACGTAGAGATGTCGGCGCTATCGATGCTGGTCACGGCGGATGAACAAGATGACTCACATTCATGTTGGCAGCTTCCCGACCGCCGCGCGATCCCGATCACCAGGATTAACTTTTCCGAAACCGACAAGGTCCGTCGTGAGTGGACCTCGCCCGAGGAGTCGGTTATCTTATGGATAACAGTTATTTTCCGCCGGGCGACGCCGGGCGACGCCGACCTGGCAGCACGCAGTGCTTTCCTATGGAGAGCGGAAGGAGCTGGGCGTGTCGGTTCGCGCATACGTGGAGTACTTGGGTTGCCAGTCGGGATGGTAGAGATGACGGACACGCAGATGGTCGGCGTGCCGTCCGACCCGCCGGGAACGTGGGAGGACCTGCGTGCGACCGTAGTAGGCAACAACGGTGTCTTCCGGATCAACATGGGGACACTGCGGGAGATCGGCGGCTATGGCCGATTGGGTACCAACGTGCGGCAGATCCTGAGCCGGAACCTCGCCGGCATCGGTCTCGGGCACCTGCCCACGGAACTACCGTCCTACCAGGACAAAGAGGTTCTGCTCTTCCAGTTCGGCACACCGGCRGCAGAGATCGTCGAGGCGGTCCGGGAGGGCGCCTCCGACGGAGCTGAATCCGCGCTGGTCAGGCTGAACTCCTCGCAGGACATCGCGAAGGTGCGCGACGCCTCACTCAAGGCTGTCGAGCTCCTCTCGATTCTGAACGACCGCTGCCGGGACTGCATGCGCCCGCTGCATTAAGCGACCGGTGGCCGTCACCTCCGTCGCCGGCCTGACGGTCGGCGACGGAGGTGTCTGGTCGTGGCTGCCGGAGGCGGTGGACCGCCAGGTCAACCGGGGGAAATCCGGCAGCTTCGTGTTCGTCACGCCTATGTTTGATCATGGCCGCGAACCACGGCGTGGGAACGACGGCGACAAAGCGTCATCGTGGCGACGGCGCTGTCCCGCTCCGCCCACGCCATCGCCCAGTGGAAGTGGCCATATCGTGGCTGACCGTCATGGTTGGCGGCACGGACCGGGACGGCGGGCGGYGTTTTCCAACGCCACCCGCCGTCTTMGGCATTGAACTCGCCGTTGAGCTTGGCGTTGAACGCCATGAGACAATGCACCGTCGATCGAATCCCGCATCGCCGGGACGGCCCCCGCATTCGCGGAGCGCACTTGCATTTGCCGGAACGCACCTGCGCTGTCGGCCTGCCCCCGTATTTACCCGGCGCCCCGCATTGTTGTTGAGCACTCGCATTCGCCGGACGCCGCTGCACTCGCATTCGCCGGACGCCGCTGCACTCGCATTCGCCGGACGCCGCTGCACTCGCATTCGCCGGACGCCGCTGCACTTGCATTGAGCGCCCGGAACAGACGTGGATGCCTTCGGTGGCCGCCCGGTCCGGCGTCCCGTATCCGTGGCGTCAGGGGTGGAGTCAGGCCGCGGTGCCGGTTGTTCCGGCCGGCCCCGTCGACGGAGGCAGGCGGGCGGGATTCGACGCCGGCAATCCGGTGGTTCGACTGTTATCGATGACCACTACCGGGAACTGTACGGCCAGCAGCTCACCGGTATCGGCGTCGACTCACTGCCGGTGGACTGGCAGCGCGAGCAGCTTGAGTGGTTCGCCGCCGACGTCGCCCCCCGAACTGCGTCGCCCCCCGAACTGCGTCGGGCGTATCCGAGCACCCGCTGGGAGCCGCAGGATTCGGCCCAGACCGCGTCACAGGCTTCGACGTAGGCCGCGTCACGGGCCTCGTCACGGGCTTCGACGTAGGCCCCGTCACGGGCCCCGTCACGGGCTTCGACGTAGGCCCCGTCACGGGCCCCGTCACGGGCTTCGACGCAGGTCCCGTCACGGGCCCCGTCACGGGCTTCGACGCAGGTCCCGATTGGCTGACCCCGATCAGCCGAGAGATGTCGGCCGCCGCGGATCGCCGGCCGAGAGCCGACGACTGCTGACGGGGGTCCGCGGCACCACCCACAGGAACGCTCCGAACCCCGGATCGATGGTCGCGCGACGCAACGCCGCCAACACCACGCGTACGTGAAAGGCTCCGCAGGAAACCGAGAAGCCTTTTTCCATACCGCAACCATGCCCCCAACCGACCAAGCGCCGCGACCGGCGCAGGCGTGCCGCTATAGCAAGTGATGAGTGAGCGCGCACTTGCGCTAACTCCAGCCGGCAGCCGAGCTAGCAGGCGGGCGCTAACTGTTGAAAGCGTATCAGCTAGCACGGCAATCACCGCTCGACCACTTCTCGTCCGGCTTATCGAAGGTCAGTCCGTCTCGTCGGACCGGTCCAGTGATACCACCGCCGCGCGACGAGCGGATCGGGCGACCGCGYCGCACCGATCACAATGCACAGCCAGCCGCACATCCAGACATCCGGCCGACCATGAACGCGGTGCCGAGGAGGAACGGTCCCCTCAACGTCGTTGACCGACGCCCGTTCCGGAGCACTCCAGCGGCGGTTCCAGCGCGAGGGATGCGCACCCCTACGAGGTAGTCCGACACCGGAAGCGGGGGTACCCCTTCTGGCCCCCTCATCGGGAGGTAGGCCATGGCCCGGAACATTCTCGGCTTCCCTGAACACCGTTCCCCGCAGGCGTGTCGGGAATACGGATGACGGGGACAGCCGGGTACAGCGAAAACAGCCCTACGAGGCCCTCCGCAAGCCCCCTACGGGGTTAGTCCGGAGGTTGGCTCGGGGGTTAGTCTGGGGGTAGTCCGGCCTAGGCGCCGGTTCCACCGTCGGCAGCCGTTGCCATCGGCCGCCGGCCATCGGCCATCGGCCATCGGCCATCGTGATTCTCCGCGGCTCGGCTACCCGGTCGGCTACCCGGGGCAGCCGCTCGGACGGTCCGCCGAGAGTTGCCGTTGTTTAATGTTGTGCGCTTTCGTTGCTTCAGCACGATTGCCCGATGTCATACGACGATGATCTGTTGTTGCGGGGGTGGACGCCAGTCGGATGATCGGCGGGGCTGCCGCCGAGGGAGGCCGGGATTTCTTTGGGTCGCAGACGTGGGTGGATCAGGCGCGGGTGACCTGGCGCCCATGCTGGCGGCGAGGTAGGTGTGTTGTCTGACATGACAGTGGGTAACAGTAGAGCTTCTGGCGACATTTCCTGCCTATCCGTTGTGTCAAGGCAGTGTTCTGTCGGTGCGGGGCGCCTGCGTGCGGGAGGCCGGACTCTCGGGGTCGGTGGTCGACATCGACCTGTTCGGGGTAGGCGAACCGGTGGCACCGCACTGCCCGCTCCCCCCGACGCGGGCGGTGCGACCCGCACGGACCGATCAGGCGCGACCGCCTGTCGGACATCACTCGTCCRCAGGACCCTTCCGCACGACTGTTCCGCACGACTCTTCTGCAGGTGAGGCATGTACGCGGCACGGACGGACGGGTAGGAGTTGACTGACGGCACCTGGCGGCACCCGAGAGGACAAGGTGGACCGATGAGCCTGAGCATCCGCAACCGACTGACCGGAACCGTCACCGACATCACCGAAGGTGCGGTGATGAGCACCGTGACCGTCGATCTTTCCGGCGGGCAGACCGTCACCGCCGCGGTGACCCTTGATGCGATCAAGGATCTCGGCCTCTCGGTGGGGGCCRCCGTCGAGATTCTGATCAAGTCCACCGAGGTGGCGCTGGCCACGGGCGGCGTGGACGGTCTGAGCATCCGTAACCGGCTGCGCGGCACGGTATCCAGCCTGGAGACCGGCGGTGCCATGGCCGTCGTGCACATCGCCCTCGACGGTGGCGGCGTGCTCACCGCGGCGATCACCCTGGCCGCCGCGACCGACCTCGCTCTGGCCGCGGGTTCCTCGGTGACTGCCCTGGTCAAGTCGACGGAGGTGGCCCTCGCGACAGCCTGACGGGGCCGRCTGCGCGCTTAACCGCGGAGTCGAGCCGGGTCTTGGTCCCGGGGCACGTTCGAACAGGGGAGAGACGCTGTGCGGGCGACCTTCGTGGTGGGACGGATCGCTGGAGTCCGGATCGGGGTCCACTGGAGCGTGCTGCTCATCTTCGGCATCATCGCGTTCGGCCTCGCGCAGGGCCGCCTCCCACAGGCCTACCCGGGCCATGCCCTGGTGGTGTACTGGGTGGCGGCTCTTGCCGCCGCAGTGGTTTTCTTCGCCTCGCTGCTCGCCCACGAGGTGGCGCACGCCGTGGTGGCCCGGCGCAACGGGGTGGCCGTGGACGACATCGTGTTGTGGCTGCTGGGCGGGGTGGCCCGGCTGAAGTCGGAGGCGTCGAGCCCGGCAGCGGAGCTGCGGATCGCGGGTGTCGGCCCACTCGTCAGCCTCTTGCTGGGCGGGCTCCTCGTGCTGGGCGCCTGGCTGCTCGCCCTGGCGTCCGCGCCCGAACTCCTGGTCGAGGTGGTGGCCTGGCTGGCGGGCATCAACCTGCTGCTCGCCGTCTTCAACGCCTTTCCGGCCGCTCCGCTCGACGGTGGGCGGCTGCTGCGCGCCTTCCTGTGGTGGCGTACGGGAGATCGGCTGCGGGCGACCGCCGGGGCCACCGCGGCCGGACGCGTCCTCGGCTGGCTGCTCGTCGTTCTGGGACTCCTCGTGTTCATGAGAGGCGGCGGATTCGGCTGGCTCTGRCTGGCCCTGATCGGCTCGTTCCTCATCGCGGCCGCCACCGCCGAGGGACGGYAGGCGCAGTTGCGCGGTGTGCTCGCCGGCGTCCCGGTACATGACGCCATGACGACGAAACCGCTCACGGTGCCCGCGGCCCTGACCGTCGCGGACCTGCTGGCCGGCCCGCTGTACCGGTACCGGCACTCGGCGTTCCCGGTGACCGGCGAGAACGGAGTCCCGGTCGGGCTGGTGACCCTGGACGGCGCCAAGCAGGTGCCGCCGGAGAAGAGCGGCACGGTAACGGTAAGCGAGGTGATGGTGCCACTGTCGCGGACCACCATCGCGGGTCCCGACGACCCGCTGGCGGATCTGCTGCCGCGCATGGAGCCCGGCGCCGAGCACCGCGTCCTGGTGATGGATCAAGGCAGACTCGTCGGGATCCTGTCCCTGTCGGACATCAGCCGCACGGTGACGTGGCTGATGAACGCCGCCCCCGGGCCGCGCGAAGTCCCGTGACCGAACCCCACCGCCAACGCGGGCCTTCGGCTACCGCGGTTGGCGGCGGTCAGCGGAGATCGTGGGGTTCCCTGGCGGCATCGTCAGGTTCCCTGGCGGCATAGATCGCTGTTTCGGCGCGGATGGCGGCGGCCACGTTTCGGGCCGCCGCCGCGACCTCGGGGTCAAGTCCGAGGCCTGCGGAGAAGGTATGGCCGCAGATTGCGTAGATGACGAGATGCCGGGGAAGCCAGCCGAGTGTTCGGCTGATCTCGATGGTGTCCGCGAGGCCGAGTGCGTGGGTCGATGGCCCGACGAGATCCGCCGGTAGTGTGCGCTCGTTGGCCGGTATGCGGTGCACAGTTCCGGGCGGGGCCGCGGAATGGGCGGCGTCGATGATCCAGACGGCGTCGGCCCCTTCCCAGGCGGCGAACAGCCCTGTCGGCTCGCCGGCGCCTTCGAGTACGTCGACGCCGRCTGGGAGCGTGCAGCGTAGCTGCCGCGCGACTGCMAGGCCGACGGCGTCGTCGTGTCGGTAGGGATTGCCGATCCCGATGACGGTCAGCCGTGTTCGATGTGGAGAGTCAGGAAGTGGGTCGCACATGAGATGCAGGGGTCGTAGTTGCGGATGGCCCGTTCGCAGCGCAGGGCGAGTTCGGGCTCCGGCAGGTTCATGAAGCGTTCCACCACACCGYGCAGGTCTTCTTCGATCGGACGTTGGTTCTGGGCGGTTGGTGGCACGATCTTTGCGTCGAGGATGGTGCCGTTGTGGTCGATCGTGTAGCGGTGGTAAAGCAGGCCGCGGGGTGCCTCCGTGACCCCGTATCCGGTTCCCGCCCGGGGCGGGGCCTCCAGCGCGGAGGGGTCGGGCTCGGTGTAGTCCGCGATGATCCGCAGCGCCTCGTCGGCGGCGTGGACCATCTCGATGCAGCGCACGATGATGCTGCGGTAGGGGTTGCGCTCCGGTGGGCGCAGGCCGATCTCGGCGGCGGTCTCGCGGGCGGCGGGCGCCAGCCGCTCCGCGCCCAGCGCGAAGCGAGCCAGCGGTCCGGTGAGGTAGGAGCCGCCCGCGGCCAGGGTCGAGTGCAGGGCGTTCGACCAGGGCACCTGTTCTTCGGTGAAGTGCCGGTCGTAGTCGGCCGGGGCGATGTCGAGGCCAGCGGTGGAGGCGATCCGGCCGCGCTCAACGGGGTATTCGCCAGGTTGGTGGAGCGCGACGAAGGTCTGGTGGAGTTCGTCTTCGGGGAAGTCCAGGGCGGCGGTGAATCGGGCCGTGTCCCGGGCGATGTCTCGCGCCTGTTCCAGTTGCCCGACAAGCTCGGTCAGGTCACGCCGGCGTGGTGCCCGGTACCAGCCGCCGACCCGCGCGTTGACGGGGTGGATCGCGCGGCCGCCGATGACCGTCATGAGCGTGTTGCCGGCCTTCTTCAGCGTGAGTCCCAGCTTGACCAGGGCGGGCTGGTCCTGGGCAAGATGCAGTGCGCTGTCGTAGCCGAGGAAGTCCGGTAGGTGCAGCAGGAAGACGTGTAGTGCGTGACTCTCGATCCATTCACCGCAGTAGATGAGCCGCCGTAGGGCGGCGGGTGGGCCGGTGACCGTGACGTCGCAGATTTGTTCGATGGCCGCCAGCGCGCTCATCTGGTAGGCGACCGGGCAGATGCCGCAGATCCGGGCGGTGATGTCGGGTGGCTCGGTGTAGGCCCGKCCRCGGAGGAACGCCTCAAAGAAGCGCGGCGGTTCGAAGATCTTCAGGTGGGCCTCGTCCACCCGCCCGTCGGTGATCTTGATTAGCAGCCTTCCTTCGCCCTCGACCCTGGTGAGTGGGGGAGGTGCGATGGTCCTAGTCGCGCGCATCGGTCTCACCGCTTCCCGAACCCTCGCCGGGGGCGTCGCGGAATGCCGGCGCGGCGGTGTTGAACGTCCGGAACACTCGGTCGACGTTGTCCTCGTTCATCCCGAGGACCCGTAGCTGGCGGATCAACGCGGGGGTGTTGGGGCTCTCCATCGGGCCGAAACAGCCGTAACAGCCGCGGTGATAGGCCGGGCAGATCGCACCGCATCCGGCATGCGTGACGGGGCCGAGGCACGGCGTGCCGTGCGCGACCATCACGCACACCGTCCCCCGCCGTTTGCATTCGGTGCAGACGGCGGACGAGGAGATGTTCGGGCGTCGGCGAGCGAGGAACGCGCTGATGACTTCGAGGAGCTGGCGAGGGTTGATYGGGCAGCCCTGGAGTTCGAAGTCCACCCGGACGTGCGTGGAGATCGGGGTGGAGGTCGCCAACGTCGAGACGTACGCCGGGGTGGCGTAGACGGCCGCGAGGAAGTCACCGACGTCGGCGAAGTTGCGGAGCGCCTGGATGCCGCCGGCGGTCGCGCAGGCGCCGATTGTGACCAGACGCCGGGACGCGGCCCGGACCTGGTGGATGCGTTCCACGTCCTGTTCGGTGGTGACCGAGCCCTCGACGAGGGAGAGGTCGTAGGGACCGTCGACGGTCGCGCTGGATGCCTCCAGGAAGTAGGAGACGTCGATCTCGCCGGCGAGCGAGAGCAGCTCATCTTCGCAGTCGAGCAGGGTGAGCTGGCAGCCGTCGCAGGAGGCGAACTTCCAGACGGCGAGCCGGGGCCTGGCTGGGCTGGTCGGYGTCGGCGTCGGCGTAGACATCGGCATCGGCATCACAGCTCCCGGACGGCGAGCAACGGTTCMAGGCGGTCGTAGCCGCAGACCGGTCCGTCCAGACAGAGCATCAGCGGGCCGAGCTGGCAGCGGCCGCAGTGACCGAGGCCGCAGTGCATGTTGCGTTCCATGGACAGGTGGATGCGGTCGGCGAGTACGCCGGCGTCGACCAGGGCCCGTGCGGTCAGCCGCATCATGATCTCGGGTCCGCAGGTGAACGCGACGGTTCTGGCCGGATCGAAACGCACGTGCGGGAGGAGGGTGGTGACGACGCCGACCCGGYCGTCCCATCCGGGCCGCGCACCGTCGACGGTCACCAGGGCTTGGAGGTCGGTGCGGTCCTGCCAACCGGCCAGCTCCCGGCGGTAGAGGATGTCCGCGGGTGTACGGGTGCCGACGAGCACGACCACGTTGCCGTAGTCGGCGCGCCGTCGCAGGATCTGCCGGACGACCGGCCGCAGCGGCGCCAGCCCGAGCCCGCCCGCGACCACGACGACGTCCAGCCCGGCTGCGGCGCCTACCGGCCAGCCTCGCCCGAACGGGCCACGCACCCCGAGGACGTCGCCCRGGCGGGACGCGCAGATCGCTTCCGTCACCGCGCCGACCGCTCGGACGGTGTGCACAAGCGGGCTGTCGGTACCAGCCGCCACGGAGTCGTCGCCCGCCACGGATTCGTCGCCCGCCACGGAGTCGTCGCCCGCCACGGAGTCGTCGCCCGCCACGGAGTCGTCGCCCATCGCCGGGTCGCAGCCCGTCACGGACAGGGGGACCTCGCCGACGCCGAAAGCGTAGACCATGGTGAACTGGCCGGGTGCGGCGATGATCGGAACGTCGGAGAGCGGCGCGAGTTCCAGGGTCCACGTGTCACCCGTCTCCTGGTGGCGGCGGGTCACCCGGAACGGCCGAGGGGTCATCTCCCCGGCCGCGCCGTCAGCCCTGGCCCGGGTTTGCGTAGACATCGAGCAGCCGCAACCGGGTGGCCTGCAAGCGCTCGATGAGCACCTGCGCAAGGTGGGACAGCACGTCGTAGCCCAGCGCCGGGTCCTGGGAGAACTTCCCGCGTAGGCAGGCACCGTCGATGGCGGTGGCGCGGACCAGCGAGAGGGCACGRGCGTCGAAATGGAGCCGGTACGGCGGGAACAGCCAGGACCAGCCCACCACATTGCCGGCTCCGACGGTCTCGATGGGGACCAGACCCCGGGTCGGGACGAAGGTTTCGATCGCGACCGTGCCGTGCCGGATGACGTAGAGGGTGTCGGCCGGGTCGCCTTCCCGCAGGAGTACGTCGCCCGGGCGGAAGATGGCGTGCCGGGCACACCCGGCGAGGAGGGCGAGGTGGTCCGGGTGCATACCGGCGAAGACGCCGACCTCGCCGAGCGGTGCCTCAACCAACGTCATCGCCRGCCGCGGAGTTCGCTCGAATGGCGGTCAGTTCCTCGGTGACGTCGATGCCGACGGGACACCAGGTGATGCACCGTCCGCAGCCGACGCATCCGGACGTTCCGAACTGGTCGTGCCAGGTGCCGAACTTGTGGGTCAACCACTGGCGGTAGCGGGAGCGTCCGGAGGCACGGACGTTGCCGCCGTGGAGGTAGGAGTGGTCCAGCGAGAAGCAGGACTCCCAGCTGCGCCAGCGCTCCGCCTCACTTCCGGTGAGGTCGCTGACGTCCTCCACCGAGGTGCAGAAGCAGGTTGGGCACACCATCGTGCAGTTGCCGCAGCTCAGGCACCGCTGCGCCACCTCGTCCCACCGTGGATGTTCGAGGTTGTCCGCGAGCAGGTCACGCAGGTCGGCCGCGTCGACGGTGCGTCCCATCCGGTCGGCCGCCCCATCCACGGCCGCCTGGGCCGCGCTCCGGTCGGCGGCTTCGCCCGGGCGCCCCGCCAGCTCGCCCAGTATCTCGACACCCCGGGGGGTGCCCGCCTCGACGAGCAGCCGGTGGTCACCGGCCAGGACTTCGCTGAGGACCAGGTCGTAGCCCTCCCGCACCGCCGGGCCCGTGTTCATCGACACGCAGAAGCAGGTCCCACCCGGCTCGTGGCAGTTCACCGCGACGATGAACACATCGCTGCGGCGAGCAGCGTAGTCGCGGTCGGCGTGGCGCCCCCCGAGCAGGATCCGGTCCTGGGTCGCGATGGCCTGCAGCTCACAGGAACGGACGCCGAGGAATGCCACCGCTGCCCGCGGTAGCGGTTCCTCCGCCACCTCGAAGCCGCCGTCCCCGAAGCCGCCGTCCCCGAAGCCGCCATCGCCGAAGCCGCCATCGCCGTCGCGGCGGGTCGTCAGCAGGCGCAGCCGGGGCGGCAGCAGGTTCTGCTTCCACGAATGCGGCCCCACCGCGTAACCGAACAGCGCCGCGTCGCGACGACGCTCGAGCCGGTAACGACCCGCCTCCTGGACATCGGTCCACCCCACCGGGAGCTGCGCCGCGCTACTGATCTTGTCGTACACGATCGCGCCATCCCGCACCGTCGGGCCGACGACCTGATACCCGCGTGCACGCAGCACGTCAACGAGCGTCCCGAGCACCGCCGGCTCGACGACGAGCTCGGCCACACCTGCGTCCGTCACCTCACCCTCCACTCCCCGGACAGCGGTAACCTTCTGTGGCGAGTTCCATACCCCTGGGTGCCGTCGGGGAACATGCGCTTCAGGTGGGGATCCCCGCCCTGGTAGCGATGGACGCCGCGGACGGCCCGACCGCGATCCGCGCCGCCGGCGGCGGGTTGTCGACCGAGGCTTGCGGGACCGGGTCTTGCGGGGATGTGCCCGTCGTCCTGGCGCCGCGGCGGCTGGAGCCGAAGACTGGACGGCATGAAGTCGTCGGCTGATCCCTGGGATAGGCCGGTACGGGTCGTAGGTGCCGCCGGTGGGGTGCTGTGGCGGCCCACGCGGGACGGGCGGCAGATCGCGGTCGTGCACCGGCCGCGGTACGACGACTGGTCCCTGCCCAAGGGCAAGCTGCGTCGGCGGGAACATCCGTTGCTCGGTGCGTTGCGGGAGGTCGAGGAGGAGACTGGTTACCGGGCCTGGCTCGGGCCCCCGCTCGGCGAGTACCGCTACCTGACGGACGGCGGCAGGACGGTGAAGACGGTCCGGTACTGGGCGATGCAGGCCCGTTCCGGCACGTTCGTCCCCACCCGGGAGGTGGACAGGCTTGCCTGGCTGGCGAAGGGGGATGYGGCGCGCCGGGTCAGCTACGACACCGACCGCCACGTCCTCGCCGAGTTTGGTCGGCTGCCGGCGGGTCGGCTGCCGGCGCCGACGGCCGCACTCGTCGTCATCCGCCACGCTCGGGCCGCCCACCATCGGCGCTGGGACGGGCCTGACCGGCTACGCCCGCTCGATGAGCGCGGCCGGGCCCAGGCGAACGCACTGGTGCCGCTGCTGACCAGCCTGGGGATTCGCCTGTTGATCAGCGCCGACCTGCCCTGCTGCACCGCCACGCTCGCCCCGTACGCGCGCGCGGCCGGGCTCGCCGTCGAACCGGAGCCGGCGCTGGCGGACACCGGCTATCCCGGATCGGAGGCGAGGGTGGTCGCTACCTTGATGGGGCTCGCGGCGTCCGGGACTCCGACGGCGATCTGTAGCCAGCGCACCATCGTTGCCGACCTGATCCGACGGCTCCTGGACGGCTGGTGCTGGCCGGTCCCGGACCAGCTCGGGGTACGGGAGGGCGGCTTCTGGCTGCTGCACTGCCCTCCCGGCAGGCTGGTCGCAGCGGAACGTCACGATCCCGTAGCATGATTAGCCTGACGGTGCGTGTTTGTCACGCATGCAGGGTTGAACCCGTCGTCCTTTTCAGCCGGTGCCGCTGCGGGCCTCCTCGGGAGGGTGGCGGACCTCGGCGTCCGGTCCCGGGTAGACGARGCTGACGTGCCCGGTGTCGGACCAGCGGACGGTGAACRGTGGGTCGCCGGCAGGCGAGCGCACCTCAAGGATCTCCCCAAGGCGGTCCGGTTGCGTGACGGTGGGACGGTGGACAACCAGGGTGTCGCCGGGATGGGCGCGCATCGCCCTACGCCGGGGCGGCAGTTCGAGCGCCAGCTCGACGGGCTCCTCGCCGGTGGTAGCCAGCGGTGGGGCCTCGCGGTGGGGGGCAAAGACCTCATCGGCGAGCGGGTGTACCAGCTCGGCCATCTCGTGCTCGGTGCGGATGAGCAGATCGTCGACGGACAGCAGGCCGACGAGCCGGCGGCCGTCGACGACCGGGAGCCGGCGGATCGCGTGGTCACGGAAGATTTCGTAGGCCCGTTCGAGGTCAACGCCGGACGGTACGGTGATGACCTCGGTGGTCATGAGGGCGTCGATCCGGCTGTCCGWCGGGATACCGCGGGCAACGCCGCGTAGCACGATGTCGYGGTCGGTGACGATCCCGACCAGGCGGTCGTTCTCCATGACGAGGAGCGCGCCCACGCCCTGCCGTTCCATCTGCGCCGCCGCGTCCCGAACCGTGGTGGACCGCTCCACGGTGACCGGCAGCCGGACGATCGTGCTACGAATGTCGGCCATGCTTACCCCTCCAGGAAGGTGCTCGCCCCCGGGCAGTGACCCCTGGCCCCAGCCCCGCGCCGGCCGAGCAGCCCCGCCGCGGACGTCCGCGCCTGCGACCTGGGCAGACCCAACAGATCGGACCAGTTCCGCCGAGGGCGCTGGCGTTCCATGCTCGCCATCTGGTTGTTCCGTCCTGGCGGCAGGCAGCTRCCCGGCCCAGCCGGCGCCACACACGCCCGCCTGCCGGACGCCGCCGGCCCGTTGTAGACGGGTCCAGATGCCACCGGATGAGCGTCGCCAGACGGTCGCMGAGTCGCGCGGGTAAGGTCACAATCTTCTCTTCTCCCTAGAAGAATGCAGATCATCACCCAGCGTGTCCATTCTGACCACTTTCAGTCTCTACCCACGCCTGGCTCGCCYGAACCACAGACCGGCCAGATCCAGGCCCACGACGGGCTAGCTCGCCCCGGCCGCTCCATCTCGGCAGGACGCCGATGATCGCCATCTATCCGCTCAGGTGCGCGCTGCCCCCGGTCGGATCACCCCCACGGGCGTGGGGAGGACCGAGGTGGTATCTGCCCGGCAGAGCRGGCAGGCACAGTAGTGACCAAAGCTTCACCGTATGCTTTCGCCTGGATCAGGGTTTCGACATGAAACTGCTCGCTACGCGGCACCGGGCATCCCTCCACCTGGCACCCGCCACCCCCGCACCGCCCGACGCCTCCCACCCGGGCCCGTCCCGMACGGGCCCGTCCCGCACGGCCGTGTCCGCAGCCGACCTCGGGCTGCTGCTGCTTCGGATGACCTTCGGTCTGCTGCTCGCCGGGCACGGTGCGCAGAAGCTCTTCGGCATGTTCGGCGGCCACGGCCTCACCGCGACCGGCAAGGGATTCGCCCAGCTGGGTTACCATCCCGGCACCTTCTTCGCCGGGCTGGCCGGCGCGTCCGAGTTCCTCGGCGGCCTCGGCCTGGCGGTGGGCCTGCTGACTCCGTTGGCGGCCGCGGCCGTGATCGGTGTGATGATCAACGCAATGATCGTGACCGCACCAAACGGACTGTGGGAAACCGACGGCGGCATGGAGTACCCGCTGTGCGTCGCGGTGGTCGCGATCACGGTGGCTGCGGTCGGTGCCGGGCGGCTGGCGCTCGACCGCCTCTTCCGGCGGCGCGACGGCGGGCTGCCCGAGGCGGCCTTCGCCCTCGGCCTCGGCGGCATCAGCGCCGCCATCGTGCTGGCGGTCTAGACCGAACTTACGTGATCTTTCTCTGCCGAAAGCGGCCGTGGCCAGAGTGTTCGAAGAGTTCGAGTCGGCACGCTCGAACCAGCGTTCGAAAGTGGACTTACCTTTACAAGAACAACCGCTCTTCCCTAGGGCCTGCAGACCACCGTTGCCCGTAAACGTAGCCAAACGATGGCTCATTACCGTACTCTTACCTGTGACATAAGGTGAGGGAGTAGTGACGTGCTTTTGGATGGACCGGCAGCGCGCATCCCCGCCACCGCTGCGTCGACCGCCGGCACGTCGACCGCCCATCCGCCGACGACCGCCTCGTCGACGACCGCCTCGTCGACGCGAGACGCCGACCCGCTGCCAGAACCGTCGGCCCTCGGTCAAGCCGTCCTGCTCGGGATGGAGATCGACGGAGTCCAGCGACAGATCCAGCACCTGACCGACGTGCTGAAGCAGTTACGCCGCCACCGCCAGCACTGGGAAGCCGGTGGCCGGGCCGAGCAGAGTGTGGTCCGAGTGCTGGTCGGTATGGACGACGCAGGGTGGCACGTGCTGCCGGACCGACGGTGGCCAGGCACCCGCCGGGCCAACATCGACGTGATCGTGGTGGGGCCTGGCGGAGTCTTCGTGGTAGACGTGAAGAACTGGCGAGAGATCACCGTCGAACGCGGCCGGTTATGGCGTGGCGACGCCGACGCGGACGACGACGTCCGCAAACTTCTGGATCAGACCGTAGCGGTGGAGGAGGTGCTGGTAGAGGCAGGTCTGCCACCGACCGAGGTGGTTCCGCTGCTGGTTCTGGCCAGGCGGAAAAACGTCCGGGCACAACTCGACCGGGTGACGGTGCTCGGCGAGCAGGACCTGACCCGCGACCTGGCGCGTCGTGGCGCACGCCTGGCACCGGACCTCGTTGAACAACTACTGGACCGTCTGGCACGCGGTTGCCCGCCGATGCCCCGCGCCGCCGCCGTCACCACCGTCACGGTCGCCGAGGCGCCGACCTCACGGTCTGTCCGCCGTCCGGTCGCGCGCCGGGCAGGTCCCTCTTCGAACGGTACGGCCGCGACCGAAAGCCCAGCCGCTATCGAGCGTCCCACTCAGGCCTACTGTCCGGCTCCGGCCGGGCGTCCGACTTCTTCCGAGCCGCTGTCGCCGCCCGAGCAATCGGTTCCACCAGATCAGGATGCGCTGCTGAGCCGCGAGGAGCTGTGGCAAGAACTTCTCGACGCCGCCGCCCGAGAGCCGATCGAGACGTGGATGACCTGGCTGCACCCGACGCAGGCCCGCCTGGCCGGCCGGCAGTGGTCGGGTCCGGCCCGCGTCCGCGGCGCAGCCGGTACCGGCAAGACGGTTGTCGCGTTGCACCGCGCCAAGTATCTGGCCGCCCGCGGGGAACGGGTGTTGTTCACCTCGCTGGTGCGTACGCTGGGGCCGGTCTACCGCGCACTGCTGACCCGGATGGCCCCCGAGCACGTCGACCGGATCGAGTTCGCCACCGTCCACGCCGTCGCCACACGTTGTCTTCGCGAACACGGCTTGGCAGACCGGCACCAGCAGGAGGCCGCCGACACCTGTTTCTGGCGCGCCTGGGGGCAGGTCGGGCAGTTCTCGGTTCTGCCCGGGCTCGGCCTGGCTCCCGGATATTGGAAGGACGAGATCGCGACAGTCGTCAAGGGCCGAGGCCTGACCGACTTCGAGCAGTACGCCAAGCTGGCACGCGTCGGGCGCAGCACTCCCTTGCAACCGACCCACCGACGTGCGGTGTGGGAGCTGTACGAACGGTACGAGCAGCTCCGGACAGAGCGCGGCGTCCTCGATCGCGACGACGTGCTGCTCCTGGCTCGCGACCTGGTGCGCGAGAGTTCCGACACCCGGTACGACGCGGTGATCGTTGACGAGGTACAGGACCTGACGTGCGTCGGTCTGCAACTGCTGCATGCCTTCGTCGGCGACAAGCCGGACGGCCTGCTCGTGGTCGGCGATGGCCAGCAGTCCATCTATCCCGGCGGTTTCACCCTCGCCGAGGCCGGCGTCGCCGTCGTCGGACGCTCCACCGTGCTCGGGAGAAACTACCGTAATCGCGAGAAGATCCTGCGCTACGCTCAGGCGGTAGTCGCCGACGACAGCTTCGACGACCTCGACGGCGTCCAGGAACGCGGGCGGCGCGAGGTCGACGTCGACCGGCCGGGAGGCGAGATCCGCGAGGTCACGGTGTCGGGCACCGTGGCGCAGGATGCGGCGCTCTGCGAGCACCTCGTGGAATTCCATGACAATCGGAACGTCCGTTACGGCGATATGGCGGTGCTCGTGCCGACGAACGCCGCGGCTGCGCGGTGGCTGCGCGTCCTCACCGAGCGGGGCATTCCAGCGGTTTCCCTCAAGGAGTATGACGGAACCAGCTGTGAGGCGGTCAAGGTCGGGACGTACCACCGGGTCAAGAGCCTCGACTTCGCCCATGTCTGTATTCCCGACCGCAACCTCTTCCCAAAGCCGCGGCGRCCGTCCGAATCGGCCGACGCGTTTCGCGAGCGAACCCAGTTGGAACGCCGACAGATGTACGTGGCCATCACGAGGGCACGAGACAGCGTGTGGGCCGGTATCCGCGAGGTACCCGACTCGGACCACTCGATCCCCGCCGAGATYGGACACAGCTCCAGGTAGGAACTCTGGTTCGATTYCCCCCAAAAGCGGACAGTGGTTAACTGGTTTGATATATTTAGGTAATATCCGTGCGCCACCGTCTCCGACATGTGACGCTACGTACGCGAGATACGCTTCCATCACTAGCTCTGGGGGGAGAGGTGTTGTGGCCCTCATGCCTGTGACTCGGATGGTTGAACGGCCCCATCCGGAACAGGGAATACGGAGATCAAGGAAGCGATCGTTCCTGTCTATTGAGACTTCCACGCACCCGTTTACTGGTCCGATCGGGTAGAAAAATTGGCCAGGAGCGCAGCCGGCAGTCGAGAAAATTCCGGCCGGAACGTGCGGTGTTCTCTCCACGCCGGCGCACGCAGAGATGCCTCCTGCTAACTCCTGTTTGCCGATGGCCGGGTTTTTCTCGAAACCATACGAACCTACTCCAGCCAGGAGAGGTTTCCCGCGCAAGCCAGAATGGAGCAGACCATGGCGGAAATTGATCTCGGATTGGCCACGGACTGGGATGAGGGCGACACCCACGGCCGAATCAGGTTGAGGCAGAACCAGAAGTACCCGAACTCGCCCAAGAAGGATGTGCTCATCAGCTCACCGGTGAGCATCGAACTCTCGGTCAACACAAACTACTCCACCTCCCAGGAAGCCGACAAGATCTTCTTCACGACCCACCACGGCAACCAGAAAAAGATCATCGCAGTACTGGACTCCAACGGAGACCTCTACATCGCTGGCCGCGTGATCGAAGGGCAGTCGAACCTGTCCTACGAGTAGCCCGACAGCTCGGGGTGGGCCGGCACCGCCGCGCCCACCCCGGCACGGACGTCGCTGCCATGCTCGCCCCGCTGGGCCGGCGGCTGCTGGTCGTCGACCCGGCCGAGGTCGACGACGACCTGGTGCGCGACGTCACCGAGATCCTGACGTCGCTGTGCGCCCGGCCGCACGCAAGCCTGACACTGTCCGAACGCACGTTCACCTGCCAGTCCTGCGGGCTGGTAGGCGACCGCGACCTGAACGCCGCGGTCAACCTGTCCAACCTCGTCGCCGCCAGTACATCGGAGACGGTAAACGCCCGTGGAGCCGACCGTAAGACCCCGTCCRCGGGGCGGGCGGCTGGGAAACGGGAACCCGGCACGGCTCCGGCCGGTCAGACCGGGAGTGCCTCACCGCAAGGTGAGGCGGCATGAGCGCCGCTATCGGGCGCTCTTATGCAACGGTTACTCCGATCCCCACGTCACTCCCMTATGTCCCCTCCCCTGTGTCCCCTCCCCTGTGTCCACGCCGCGATGTCCCGGTCCGACGCGATGCTGTGAGGGCGCGTGCTCGTCGAGTCGGCCGCGTTGTCCGGCCTCCACACACGGCCGAACACCTGGTAGGACTGCCCCCGGGCACCGAGGAGGCGGCCCCGCCAGCACCGGGACTGGCGGATAGGAGGCCCTTCCGCGTCTGACGCGGCCCCGCCGCCCATCGGCCAGCCAGGTGGCGGTGCTCATCCAGAAGCATAACCGGCAAGATCATTATGCTCCGTCCGTCTGTGGCTACATAACGAACAACCCAGCCCCCGCCAGGTCGGGCGAAGCCCGACACTCGGGGGTCCGGGGGTCGCCCCCCGGGCAGGCATAACGGCCGATGGCGCAGCCGATCAAAGATCGGCAAGCAGCCGAAGCCGGCGCGTGGAGACGAGGGGACTCGAACCCCTAACCCCTGCCTTGCAAAGTCGGTCCGGTTCGTCCACGGGCGTCCATGGATGTCCGCTGGTGCGGCCCAGAGCCGGTGTCGGTTCCACTGGCGTCCACCGTGGTCCGCCCCGGTCTGCCGGCTGGGCTACACGGTTGGCTACACGAGTCGCTGCCCGGTGGACGGGCTGTCGTCGCTGGCCGRCTCGCCGGTGTGCGTGAGAGCGATTGTCTGATGTCGTACCGCGATGGTCTGTGTGCCCGGGTGGGGGTGGACACTGTCGGCGTGACGGGCGGGGGCGTCGTGGATGACGACGGCGGGTGGGATTTCTTCGTGTCGTACACGGTTGTGGACCGGCCGTGGGCGGTGTGGGTGGCGTGGGCGTTGGAGGAGGTGGGGTTCCGGGTTCTGGTGCAGGCGTGGGACCTGGTGCCGGGCACGAACTGGGTGGCGGGGATGGATGAGGGGGTGCGGCGGGCTCAGCGGACGGTGGCGATCCTGTCAGAGGCGTATACCCGGTCGGTGTTTGGGGCTGCGGAGTGGCAGGCGGCGTGGGCCGCGGATCCGAAGGGCGAGAAGCGCAAGCTGCTGGTGTTCCGGGTCGCGGATTGTGATCGTCCGGGGTTGTTGGGGCAGGTGGTGGGCGTCGATCTGTTCGGCTGTGCGGAGCAGGCGGCGCGGGCGGAGTTGGTGAGCGCGGCACGGTTGGCGGTGTCGGGGGGGCGGAACAAGCCGGAGGTAGCTCCGCCGTTCCCGCCGGATCTGCGGGCGGTGCCAGGGCGGGCGACGTTCCCGGGTGGGGTGCCGGGGGTGTGGAACGTGCCGGCACGGCTGGGGCAATTCGTCGGCCGGTCGGGGCAGTTGGAGGAACTGGCGGAGGCGCTGCGGGGCTCGTCGGTGGTGGCGCTGGCCGGTATGGGCGGGGTGGGAAAGACGTCGTTGGCGGTGGAATACGTGCATCGGCATGCGTCGGATTTCGATGCGGTGTGGTGGGTGGAGGCGGAGCAGTCGGACACGGTGGCGGAGCAGATCGGGGCGTTTGGGGAGGCGTTGGGGTTGCCGGTGGGGGTGGAGCCGGCGGGGGTGTTCGGTGAGTTGCGACGGCGGGGGTGGCGGTGGCTGCTGGTGTTCGACAACGCCGAACAGATCGGCGCGGTGGCGCCGTTTCGTCCGTCGGATGGGCGAGGTCGGGTGGTGGTGACGTCGCGGCGCGCGGGCTGGCGCGCGGTGGGTGCGGTGGTGGAGGTCCCGACGCTGTCCCGGTCGGAGTCGGTGACGCTGCTGTCGGGTCGTGTTCCGCGGGTGGATGCGGTGACGGCGGATCGGATCGCCGAGCTGTTGGGAGATCTGGCGTTGGCGGTGGAGCAGGCGGCGGCGTTCTGTGAGCAGACCGGTACCCCGGCCGGGGAGTTCGCCGAGCTGTTGGAGGAGCGGTTGGAGGAGGTTGTTGAGCTGGGAGAGGTGGCGGAACGGGCCAGGGTGACGGTGGCGACCTTGTGGGAGGTGTCGGTCACCCGGCTCKCCGTGGAGATGCCGGCCGCGGTGGAGCTGTTGGAACTGCTGGGGTTCTGCGGTCCCGAAGTGCTTCCGCTGGATCTGTTCGCGGGCCGGTCGGAGTTGCTGGGTGACGGTTCGCTGGCGGTGGCGGTGGCGGACCGTTTGGCGTGGACCCGGGTAGTGGGTGCGCTGGTCGGCTATGGGCTGGCCAGCCGGGACGTGGACGCGGTGTCGGTGCACCGGCTGGTGCAGGCCACAACCCGTCGGCGCACCTCGGACGATCGACGACCGGTGGTCCTCGCGACGTTGCTGCGGCTGCTGCGCGCCGACCTGCCCGGTGACATCGTGCGTTCTCCGCAGAACTGGCCCCGGTGGCGGGAACTACTCCTGCACGTCCGCACGGTCGTCAGTCGGGTGCCCGATCCGGRCGAAACGTCGCGCGGCCCTGAGAGCGCGGCGCCTATGGAGATCGTTGATCTAGTGTGGTTGTGTGACCGGGCCGCGACCTACCTTCAGGAACACGGCCAGGCCGGGGAAGCACTGCCGATGTTCCAACGGTCCCTCGCCATCACCGAGGCCGCCTACGGCCCTCACCACATAGCCTCCGTAGCGGCCTTGAATAATCTTGCCGGGGCGCTGCGAACCCTGGGAGGAACGGGGGAAGCGCTGCGGATGTTCCAACGGTC
>NZ_MOMD01000019.1:0-1026 GCF_001983015.1 Frankia sp. CcI156 | reverse complement strand
CGTCGTTGCCTCCCGGTTGAACAACCTCGCCCTAGCACTACGGGAACTGGGCCGAGCCGGGGAAGCACTGCCAATACTCGAACGCGGCCTCGCCATCACCGAAGCCACCCATGGCCCCCACCACCCCGAGACCGCCGTCGTCTTGAACAATCTTGCCGGGACACTGCAAACTCTGGGGCGGGCTGGGGAAACGCTGCCATTACTCGAACGTGCCCTCGCCATTGACGAGGCCATCTATGGCCCCGACCACCCCGAAATTGCCTCCCGGTTGAACAATTTTGCCCTAACGCTGCGGGAACTGGGCCGGACTGGGGAAGCGCTGCCAATACTCGAACGCGGCCTCGCCATCACCGAAGCCACCCATGGCCCCCACCACCCCGAGACCGCCGTCGTCTTGAACAATCTTGCCGGGACACTGCAAACTCTGGGGCGGGCTGGGGAAACGCTGCCATTACTCGAACGTGCCCTCGCCATTGACGAGGCCATCTATGGCCCCGACCACCCCGAAATTGCCTCCCGGTTGAACAATTTTGCCCTAACGCTGCGGGAACTGGGCCGGACTGGGGAAGCGCTGCCAATACTCGAACGCGGCCTCGCCATCACCGAAGCCGTCTACGGCCCCCACCACCCCACAGTGGCCGCCGCGTTGAACAACCTCGCCGGGGCATCGCTAGAGCTGGGGCGGCCCGAGGAGGCGCTGCCGATGGCCCGGCGGGCCCTAGCTATCGCCGAAGCCGCCCACGGCCCCAATCACCCCAGAGTCTCCCCCTGCCTGAACAACCTCGCATCGGCACTACGAACCTTGGGGCAGGCTGGGGAAGCGCTGCCGATGCTTAAAAGGGCCTTGGTCATCGCCGAGTCGACCTACAGCCCCGACCATCCCGAAATTGCTATCCGGCTGAACAACCTTGCCCCGACCTTGCTAGACCTGGGGCGGGCCGAGGAAGCGCTGCCGATGGCCCGGCGTGCCCTTGCCATCACTGAGGCCGCCTACGGCCTCACCCACCCCGAAATCGCCATCGACCT
>NZ_MOMD01000018.1:0-49069 GCF_001983015.1 Frankia sp. CcI156 | reverse complement strand
TCGAACGTGCCCTCGCCATCACCGAGGCCGCCTACGGCCCCAGCCATCCGACCGTTCTGCAAATTTGCAAAAATCTCGAAGACGTTCGAAAACCGCTCGGCGGGTGACCACAGAAAATCCCATCGCTGGTAGTTGCTGGGAGGGCTGCCCGGGGAGCGAAGCGCCCTGGCACTGGTGATAGGGCTGTCGGCTGGCGTGCCCTCTGCTCGTTCTTCGGCTGCCCACCGACGTGCGCGACGACAACCCGCGGCGTCCTGCCCCGTGCCCCGGCTGGTTCTCCCCACCCTGCCGACCGGCGGCCTTCATCGAACGTCTCGGATGGTCTGCGTGGTGCGGGGTGCGACGGGCCCGGCGAGCACGGCCGCTAGGCCGCGCGCAGCCGGTCGCGCGGCGCGGACCCGCACCGCGGCTTGATCCTAAAACGAGTAATTCGGCAACGAACGTTCCTCGTCCGGGGCTGGTGCGCTCATGCGGCGTGTCCTGGTGGTCGGGCTGCCAGATGGAACAGGGCCGCTGCGCGGGCCTCCCGGCTGGGGAGGGTGTCGAGGTGGGCTTGCGTGGTGTCGATCGCATGCTGTAGCGCGGTGACATTCGGCCCGGGGAAGGGGTCGGGTAGGTGGCTGAGGGGTGCGGCGACGATGCCGTCTGCTCCGGCGGTGAGGCTGTCGGCGATGTGCCGTGCGGTTCCGTCCCAGATGGTGAAGCTGGGTCCGGTGGCGGTGCGTAGCTCCTGGAGTTGCTCCACGTGCATCTTCGACACYTTCGCTCCGGCGGGGAGAACGTCTGTGYGGGCGGYGGCTGTGGCCAGTGCTGGTGTGAGGGTGGCGGGACCGTACTCGGGATGGCTGAACAGATAGGCCGGGCGAGGAAGATCCGCCAGGAAGCCCAGGGCTTCCGTCTGGGTCGAACAGTTGCGCAGGACGGCCATGGGGACGACGTTCCTCCGCCAGGCGTGGTCGATGTCCTCGCGTGTCCAGCAGCAGGCGGTCAGTCGGTCAGTGCCGACGGTGTCAGCCCACAGGTCTACGACGGTGGCGCGTTCGGCGGGGGTGGCGTGGTGTCCGCCGGTGGTGGTGCCGGACAGGATGAACAGGTGCGCCCACGTGGCGGCGGCGCGCTCAGCGTAGCGGGCGGTCGCGGTGGTGTCGAGGCGGCCGTCCGGGCGGCGGAAGGTTAGTGTGGGTAGGACGAGCTGCATGGGGGTTCAGTCCAGCTCATCGCGGATGGGCGCGGCGTCCTGGGTGGTTCCGGCGACCTGGCGGCGGATCTGTTCGGCGATCGCCTCGGGTGTCCGCTGGTCGGTGCGGAGCACCATGCCGAACTCGGCCGGGCTCATGCCGGTGAGGTCGGCGCGGGTTTCGTCCCATGCGCGGAGCCGGTCGGGGATGTCGGTGCTGCCACGCTGGCGGAGCCGGTCGGCTGTGATGTCGCGGGGGCACCAGAGCAGGACGGTCAGCCACCGTGCCGGGTATTCGGCGCGTAGGGCGGCGATGCCGGCGACCTGTCCGATGTGGACGACGGGTATCCGCCCGGTGCCGGTGATCTCGTCGAGGCGGGGCCGGTCGATGGCGTAGATGTTGCCGTACCGCTCGTTGACGTAGAGGATCTGCCCGCGGTCCTGGAGGCGGGTGAGGTCGTCGGCGGTGGCGTACCGGTACCGGCTGGGTGCTCCGGCTCCGACCTTGAGCCGGTCGAAGTGGACGAAGCGATCGTCCCGGCTGGTCAGGGCGGCGGTGATGGTGTCTTTCCCCGCGGCCGGTGGGCCGTAGAGGATGACGGCGTCAGGAGGCATCGCGGACCTGGCTTGCGATGCGGCGGGCCTGTTCGGCGAGGTTGGTCTGTGCGTGCCGACTGTTGTCGACAAGGTAGTGGGTGCAGACCGGCCGCGCGTCGGGGTTGATCGTCTTGAGGTAGTCGTCCCAGTAGGACAGCTTCCACGAGTCGCGGGCGGCGTCGCGTGACTCCATGTAGTCGCGCATCGAGTCGATGTCGCACCGTAGCCATACCACGGCGACGGCGGCGCCGCAGTTCCCGGCGCGCTTGGCCATGCGTTCCACCCACCGGGCGTCGCCGAGTTCGCGGACGAACGGCGCGGTGACGATGGTCGTGATGCCGAGCCGGAGGTTGTCGAACGCCGTGTCGAACATGCTGCGGTATTCGAGCGGGCGGATCCGGCCCACGTAGGTGTCGCTGTGGCGGTCGTTCGGGTCGTCGCCGGTCGCTAGGAGCAGCGATTCCGTGAGTGGACGGCTGAGGGTGTCCTTGTCGAGCAGGGGCCATCCGGTGATCTCGGCGATGAACCGCGCGAACTCGGTTTTCCCGGATCCGGGGAATCCGGCGACCATGACGAGTGCGGGGGTGCCCTCGCGGGGCCGTCCCGAACTCCATGCGGCGAGGATGTGCCCTTCGAGGTCGTACGGGGGCAGGGCGACCTGCCGGCCGCCGCCGGGGCCTGGTGCCGGTGGCTGGACGCTGGCGAGCAGGGCGCGGATCGASTCGGTGACCTCGTCGCGGCGGGGGACGACCGGCGGGGCGCCGGTGCTGTTGCCGATGAGGTCCCGCAGATGGGTCGGGACCCGCAGGGACTCCCGGCGGGGCCGGGGGACTTCCGTGCCGGACTCCCACGGACGAGGCGCGAGACCGATCATGATCCCGGGGATGTGGAGCCCGTCGGCGATCCGCTCGATCACGTCGACGTCCTCCACCCTGGCCTTGCCGCTGGCGATCCGGCTTACCCGGGACTGGCTGAAGCCTTCGATGGACGAGGCTATGCGGTCCTGGCTGACGTGGTCCCACTTGCGCATGAGCAGGAAGGCGGCGCCGAAGTCGCGGGTGCGTAGTGCCTCGGCCATGTCGGCGCRGGCCAGCAGCTCGGGGGAGACGGTGTAGCGCTGCCAGGTCGGCTGTGGGTCAGCGGTCATTCATCGCTCTTTGATCGGTGGCGGGCCGGGGCAATCCGCGTGAGCGGGCAGRCACGCTGAGCATAGCTGTGGGCATGTCGTCGCGGTATGGCAAGCCCGAATCGAGCGGCTGACCAGCGCTGAAACGGCGCTGTTCTCGTGTGGGCGGCGGCGCGGGTCCGGCGCCTGATGTCGTCGATCAATGCTGACTCGACATTCCGTGACCATGCGACTTCGGTGAGCCTTGTTCCTGGTCGGTGCCGTCCGTGCCGATTCCAACTCCRCGGGCGGCGCCGGCGCTCGACCGGACGCGGACAGCGGACAGATGAGGRGATCGGGTGTGGAGCATGTCGACAGCCAGGACGAGCCGCGGGCACGAGCGATGCGGGGGTTCGCTATGACCTGGGCCAGTGGGTCGTGCCAGACCGAGGAAACTCCGGGGGTCGGCTTGATGCCGTGGGGCTCGGATGCATGGGCGCTGGTGGTGCCGGCCGGTTCGTCGGCGCAGACGCTACACGCGGTCATGGCGGAGATGCCGGCGGGCCTGCGGTTCGCCGAAGCCTACGGTGACGCGGACGTGGTCCTCGTCTACGAGGCGGACGGGGTGYGGCTGTCCCGGCGGGAGGTGCCGGGCACGCTCCTGCGCGGCATGCTCCAGCTCGACCCGTCGGCGGCCGGCGTCGACAGCACGCGCCGCTGGGCCACGGAGGAGGAGCGGGCCGCGTATGAGGCCGGTAAGGCTGACGCGGCGGATGCGTTCCGGCGGCAGGTGATCCGCCGTCGCCGTCCACGGTCGTGGAATCCCTCGGCGCTGGGCTGACGTCCCACCTCTGATGCCAGAAGGCCGGACCCTCGGGGGGTCCGGCCTTCTGCTGTGTTCGAGTCCGTCCACCTGCGGGGTGCGGCGGTGCATCCCCTGCGACGGCGAAGGTGATCTACCGGCCGGCTGGCCCGGCCGCGCTGTCCAGCTCGTCAAGGCGGCGGACGATCCGTCGGATGTCGTCCCGTATCTCCCGTACTCCGGCGAGGATCTCCAGGCCGACGGCCATCGGTGCGGCCTGGACACCGGTGGGGCCGTGCTCGCCGTTGCCGGTGAGCACGCGGACGAGGTGATCGTCCGGCCAGTCGAGCGCACGCGCGATCGCGGTCAGGGTCCGGTTCCGCACGCGCCGGTTCGCGCCGTGCTGGACAAGCCGCAGCGTCGACACTGATATGCCCKCCCGATCCGCCAACTCCTGCTGCCCGATGCGCTGGGCGGACATCCGGGCCTTGATCGCTGCCGCGACGGCCTGCCAATCCTCGTCGTCCTGCGCAGCATCGGTGCCGGAAACGCTCCGACCGTCGAGACGATCAGTCATAGACGGAATGCTAGCGAATTCTCGATCCACCTAGATGCGCTGGTCAGCGGGGGATGTCGACTCTGCATGGCGTGCATGACGCCATGCCGTGACTGCATCGCCCGATCTCGACTGAATATGCATTGACGATCTACCGCTTGAAAAGCGCTCTTCCGGCGGAGCATGGTATGTCCATGCCCGCTTCCGGAGCTGGTCCGGGGTCGGCGGGTCATCTCTCGGGAGGTAGATGCAGTGGCGGTACCGAGACGGATTCCCGTCGCGTTCTMGACGGTTTTCCCGGCGGGTGCCTTCGTTGTCGGTGTGGAGCCGGTCAACGACTACGACAAGATCAAAAGTGGTGCGGCGGACCCGCAGCAGCGGGACGAGGAGACCGGCCAGCCGATGTGGGCGGTACGGGTGGTCGATGGTGATCCGGAGGCCCGGACGACGGAGATGAAGGTCCGGATGATCGCTGCGGTGCAGCCGGTCCCGCCGGACCTGCTGCCCGGGACGCCGTTCCGCCCGGTCGAGTTCGACCAGCTCACGGTGCTTCCCTACATCGATCGACGGGTGGCGGACAGGCCGCGGGTGGCGTACTCGCTGCGGGCAGGTAGCATGCGCGCTCCGGGCACGGTCCGGCGTGGGAATGCCGGGGTGGCGGYATGAGCGGGCTCGAACGACTTAGCTCCTCGACGCATATCGGCATGCACGTCGGATCCGGCTGGTCGGTGCGCTGCCACACGTACCCGGACCGTCCGCCGATCCTGTCGGTGCGGGCCGGCGAAACGCACCTGTCCCTGTCCGTCGCGAACGACGCGGTCACCTCGGACCATGTGGAGTTCGCGTACACGCTGCTCGCCGCGGTGAACGATTACCYCATCGAGTGCGAGCGTATCCGATTCGCAGTGCTCGGCGATCCGCCGGAGCATCTCGCCGCGTAATCCGCGCCGGAAACACGGACCGCCCCCGGGACTGCCGCACTTCCCCGCTGTAGCCCCGGGCGCATCCTTCCCCTTTCTCCTCTCTCTGGTTTCGCGCGCTCGAAAACAGGTGGTATTTGCCATGTTCAGAATCAACGGCGACCGGGCTTTCCCTCGGGTTCCCTCCCGGGCTGACAAGGTGCGCGTCCCGGTGTGGATGCTCGTCCTCGCGGTGGCTGTGAAGGCCCTGGCGCTGGCTGTGCGCTGGTGCTGGCGCCACCGGGTCGCCGTGCCGGCCGCGGTCGGGCTGGCGCTGTTCTGGCACCGGTTCGGCCCCCTCGGCCTGCTGTGCCTGCTCGTCGGCCTGGTACTCGTCGCCGTGGCGTGGCGCCGGCTGCACCCCCGTTCCTTCCGGTGGCTGGCCCGGTGGGTCTGGGGCCGGGCCCGGCTGGCGTTCGTCTACCGGTGGCGGTGGCGGCCGGCGATGGTGCACACCGACCTGGCGATCCGCATGCCGGCGTCCACCGGGGACGAGGTGACCTTTGACGAGTACTTCCCCCGTATCCGCGGGATCCGCTCGACCCGGTCCGTGGACGTCCTGCGGGTGGAACTGCTGCCCGGTCAGACCCCGGAGCAGTGGGCGGAGCAGGCCGAAGCGTTGCGGCACGTGTTCCGGGCGCGGCGCTGCCAGGTCCAGGCGGAGCAGCACCGGTTCATCCGGCTGCACTTCCACCGGCGGGACACCCTGACCACCCCGGTAAGCCCTGCTGACCTCGACACGCCGCGTCCCGACGGCTCGGATGACGGCGGCCGATCGGAGGATGCCGGGACCGTGCCTGACCTGCTCGTCGCGGGGCTGGGTGCGGTCCCGGTMGGCCGGCAGGAAGACGGAGAACCGTGGACGTTGCCCGTCCGCGGCACGCATCTGCTCGTCGCGGGGGCGACCGGGGCCGGTAAGGGCTCGGTGCTGTGGTCGATCATCCGCGGTCTCGGCCCGGCGGTGYGGGCGGGCCTGGTGGAGCTGTGGGTGTGCGATCCCAAGGGCGGGATGGAACTGGCCTTCGGGGAGCCGCTGTTCGCCCGGTTCGCCACCACCACGGAGACGATCGCTGACCTGCTCGACGACGCGGTGGGCGTGATGCAGGAACGCACGGAACGGCTGCGGGGCCGGACCCGGCTGCACACCCCGACGACCGGCGAGCCGCTGATCGTCGTCGTGGTCGACGAAATCGCCTCGTTGACCGCCTACGTCACGGACCGGGATGTCAAGAAGCGGATCGGCGCGGCGTTGCCGCTGCTGCTCTCCCAGGGGCGGGCGCCCGGGGTCGTGGTCCTGGCGGCGGTGCAGGACCCACGCAAGGAGGTGCTCCCGTTCCGGGACCTGTTCCCGGTCCGGGTCGCGCTGCGGATGACCGAACCGGAACAGGCTGACCTCGTGCTCGGCTCTGGCGCCCGGGACCGGGGGGCACGGGCGGACGAGATCCCGGTCTCGCTGCCCGGGGTCGGCTACGTGCTGCACGAGGGACAGCCCGAACCGGTCCGGGTCCGGGCGGCCTTCGTCAACGACGCCGAGATCAACCGGACGGTGATCTCCTACCGGCGCTCCGCAGACGGCGGCTGGGTTCCCGACCTGAACCCCCACCAGAACGGCGACAGCCCAGCCGATCACGGCGATCTGTTCGACCTCGGGGAGGTTGCGTGACCCCAACCTCCCCGACCACCCTCGACACTCCCAGCCGTGACGATCGTGACGATCGACCCGGTTCCCGGGCAGCGCGGATGCGTCTGCCGCTGGCCCGCCAGGTCGTCGAAGCCGTCGCTCTGGAGAACGGGGTGTGCGTGCGGCCGATGGCGATGCGGCGGACGAACCTCGACACCGGTGAAACAGAGATCGTCCCAGTGCCGTGCGGCGCCACCCTGGCGAGCAAGTGCCCGTCGTGTGCGGAGCGGGCGCGGCGGCTGCGGATGGCTCAGTGCAAGGCGGGGTGGCATCTGGAGGACGAACCGGTTCCCGACCCGGATCCTCCGTCCGACGATGTGAAGGTTCTTGCCGGCTTCCGCGCGGATCTGGAGGCGTTCCGCCGCGATGCCGACCGTGCCGGGGACCCGGTGGGCGTGGCGGAGATCGACGAGCTCATCGGCCAGGTGGACGAGGAACTCAACGCGCTGGGCGTGCGGGGGCGGGCGGCTCCGGAGGATCGGGAGCGTCCTCGTCGGGTCCGCTCGACGCGGCGGCGCCAGGACGCGCCCGACCTGCCCCGGCTGCCCGTCGACCGGCGGACCGTCGGGCGGACGTATGAGGCGGCGGACGGGACGGTGTGGCGGCCGTCGATGTTCCTGACGCTGACCTGCGACACCTACGGGCGGGTGACCTCCGACGGCACCCCGGTCGATCCGGACTCCTACGACTACCAGCGGGCGGCGCGGGACGCGATCCACTTCCCGAAGCTGATCGACCGGTTCTGGCAGAACCTCCGCCGGGCCGTGGGCTGGGATGTGCAGTACTTCGCCGCGCTCGAACCGCAACGGCGGCTCGCCCCTCACCTGCACGCGGCGATCCGGGGCACGATCCCGAGGGTGGTGCTGCGTCAGGTGGCGGCGGCGACCTATCAGCAGGTGTGGTGGCCGTCGTGTGACCGGCCGGTCTACGGCGACGACCGGCTACCGGTGTGGGACGAGGCAGCCGGCGGCTACCTCGATCCGGATTCCGGCGCGCCGCTGCCGACCTGGGACGAGGCGCTCGACGCGATCGGCGAGGACGACGAACCCGCGCACGTCGTCCGCTTCGGCCCGCAACTGCGCGCGGACGGCGTCACGGCGAACTCGGCGCACACCGGCCGGATGATCGGCTATCTCACGAAGTACCTGGTGAAGAGCCTTGATGCCTGCCACGACGTCGCCACCGACGCGCACCGGCGGCATGTCGAGCGGCTCGCGGACGCGCTGCGACACGAACCGTGCTCGCCAACCTGCGCGAACTGGCTGCGCTACGGCGTCCAACCGCGCAACCCGAAACCGGGCCTCGTCCCGGGCCGGTGTCGGGGGAAGGCGCACCGGCGGGAGACCCTCGGGTTCGGTGGACGGCGGGTGCTGGTCTCCCGTCGCTGGTCCGGCAAGACGCTGGCCGATCATCGGGCCGATCGGCTCGCCTGGGTCCAGGCGCAGCTCGAAGCGCTCGGGCAGACCGGAAGCGGTCCGGTCGGCGAGCATGATCCGGCCCGGACGATGTGGACGCTGCTCCGTCCCGGCGATCCGGCCGCACCTCGACGTGAACACCTGCTGTTGCAGGCTGTCGCGCAACGCCACGCCTGGCGTGCCCAACTCGACCGGGATCGGCGGCCTGCCTCCAGCGGGCTTCCGGCAACCGGCCCACCGGTGACCGCGAACGCTGCCTGATCCGCCGTCGCGATGGTCCGGAAGGTACGGATGACCAAGCTGTTGCTCACCCCGGCTGAGGCCGCGGAGATCCTCGCGGTCGGCCGGAGCACCGTGTACGAACTGCTCGCCGCGGGCGACCTGGAATCGGTGCGGATCGGCCGGTCACGGCGCATCCCGCGGGCGGCGCTCGATGCGTTCGTCCGGCGGCTGCGGGGCCTCGACGAGGGGCAGGCTGCCTGACCGATGCCCGAGCCAGGTCGGAGAGTGGCTGCGTCCCCGAGAGTGGTTGCCGTCAGCTACTCAGGGGGTCGTAGTCGCCTGCGAGCCACCGGAGGAAACGTCGGGGATGGTCCATGTACGTCTGAATCGTGCTCGGCGTCCGTCCGGTGGACACGAGCACCTGTTCATAACGATCAAGAGCCTGGTGCAGGTCATCCAACGTCCACTGACCTGTCCGGCCCTGGCCCTTGGCTGGCCGTGGCGCCTGGCGCGCGGCATGCCATCGCTCGATGTCCTCGGCGTTCCAGACCTTCCCCATGCTCAGCACGGCCACCGGATCGGGGAAGGTCGGATCGTCGCGGAGGATCTGATGAACCCGCGACGGACTCACGTTCAGCATCTGGGCGATCTCCGCCGCGCCCATAAGGTTGATCGTCGACATGGGGCACATCATAACTTGACGAGCCATTAGCTCATGCCTACTGTAGGCGGTAGCGGTCCGGTGGGTGCGCCAACACCCACCGGAACCTTGATCCCAATCCTGACTGCACAGGAGTTGAGACCCATGCCCATTTTCTCGTCTGGCGGCTTCGGCGCGTGGCGCACCCCCGGTGATGGCGGGTCCCCGCTGATCGCGATGCGCACCCGGGCCACCGGGGAGCTCGTGCTGACGGTCCGTCCCGGGGCCGATGTCGGCGACCTGGTGGCGATCCTCGGCACGCTGCCCGCGGATGCGTTCTTCACGGAGCACTTCGGCGACGTCAACGCGGTACTCGTCTTCCGGCGRGTGCCCGGGGATTCGGCAACGCTTCCGGCGTCTGTGAACCCCTCGGCGGGGCCGGCGGCGGCGAGCGTTCCGCTCCCGTAACGGCAGTTCTGCCTGCTCCTCCCCCATTTTTCTTCCGTTCTCTGGTGGCGCTTGAAGCTGCCGGGGTGTCGGACGGGTCCAGGGTCGGCCGAAGGCCGATCGCGTCAGCGACGCGCAGCGCCCTGGACGCGGCCGGCGCCCCGGCAGACCATCCCAGCGCCAGAGAACGGAAACCCCCCGGCACCGGGCGACGCCACCTGCGGCCCGCGTGTGCCTTCCCCGTTCTTCTTTCGGCAAGGAGCTGCATTCGTCATGCCTACCAACCACGACGGACACCCGACGATGAGTCTGCAACAGGCTCTCCGGGAGCATCTCGACCGTGCCCGCGCCGGACAGGGCCGGCTCTACCCACAGCCCGAGGGAGAGAACAAGTTCGCCTGCGACATGGGCGACAGCCGCTACGGCTGCGCGTGGTGCGACAACATCGAATGGCCCGACGGCAACCCCCTGGACGCCGACTGATGGCCGAGAAGAAGAACGACCCGGACAACCAGGCGGCGGCGGACCAGAAGAAGAGTCGACGCGCGCACGGCGAGGGTGGGCTTTACCAGCGGGCCAGCGACGGCCGCTGGGTCGGTGTCGTCGACCTCGGGTGGATCGACGGCAAGCGGCGTCGCCGGACGGTCTACGGCCGGACTCAGAAGGAAGCCCGTGACAAGATGGCGGAGCTACGCAAAGCGGCCGACAAGGGCCAGGACCTCGCCGCGAAGCCACAGACGGTCGCACAGTGGCTGGCCTATTGGCTCGACGAGATCAAGGCCCATGACGGCACGCGGCCGTCGACCCTCGCGCGCTATCAGTACGCGATCGACGGGCACATCGTGCCGGTACTCGGCAAGATCCGGTTGGACAAGCTCACCCCGGCTGACGTCCGCCGGCTGCACGCCGCGCGCCGGGACTCGATGAAGCCGGCAAGCCTGGCCAAGGTTCACGCGGTCCTGCGGGCGGCGCTCACCGACGCGGAACGGATGGACCTGGTGAGCCGGAACGTCGCGAAGTCGGTCCAGGCACCCAAGCTCGGCGACGCGGAACCGCGGGAGCTGATGGTAGAACAGGCGCGCCGGTTCCTCGACGTCGCGGCCGGCGATCGGCTGGAAGCGCTGTTCGTGGTCGCGCTGACGATGGGCCTACGCCGTGGCGAACTGCTCGGCCTGCGCTGGGACGATGTCGACCTCGACGCGGGGACCCTGCGCGWCGTCCGCTCGGCGCAGCGCGTTTCTGGCACGCTCYGCCTGGTCGAGACGAAGACGCGGGGCTCGCGGCGCCCTGTACCGATTCCGGCAACGACGGTCGAGGCGCTCCKGCGGCACCAGAAATATCAAGAGCAGGAGCGCGCGGACGCGGGCACGGCCTGGAAGGAGAACGGTCTCGTCTTCGCGTCCACGGTCGGCACGCTGATGGAACCGCGCAACGTGACGCGCCGCGTCCAGCAGTTGCGTGGGCGGGCGAGCCTTCCCACGCTTCGGCTCCACGACTTCCGCCACGCCTGCGCCAGCTTCCTCCTGGCGGCCGGCGTCGAACCCCGCACCGTCATGGAGATCCTCGGCCACGCCACCATGCGCATGACCATGGAGCGCTACGGCCACGCGCTCCCCGAGCGTCTGCGCGCCGCGTCCGACGCGATGGACAAGCTGATGACGGCGTCTGACGATGACGCGGACGGCCAAGGCGGCGAGCCAGACGACCGGCCGGACTCGGGCGACTCCGACGAACGCTCGTAGCGGCTGGGCTACACGATTGGCTACATAACGATCAAAGAGGGCGTCACTGCCGGTGATACCAGCAGGTCAGCCGCGGTGGAGACGAGGGGACTCGAACCCCTAACCCCTGCCTTGCAAAGGCAGTGCTCTGCCAATTGAGCTACGCCCCCCGCGGGACGCACTCCGGCCGGGACGGAACCACCCGACGATGACCACCTCGGCGAAGCGCTTCACAAGCGTACGGCATGACGGTCTCCTCGGACGTTGGTCCGGCACGGGAACCATAGGGGGACACCGATGCTCGGGTTGATCCGGTCTTCCGGCGATCACAGTGCCCGCCTACGACCATCGGGCCCCGCGGGCGCCCTGTGGATAACCGGGCCGCGACTCCCCCAATCGCCACCCTGTGGATAACCGGCCCGCCGACGCCGCCGTCAGCGATGGCTACGGCTACGGCCGTGCCGGCACCGGCCGCGAGGCCCGTCGGTCAGGACCGGCGCAGGGTCGGATCGATGAAGGCCAGCCGCTCCCGCACCTTAACCGCGAGATCCCGGAAGTCGGAGTAGCAGCGCCGCACCGCGCTCTGCGTACCGCCGAGTGCGCCGTCTCCGGCCCGCAGCTCGAACATCGGCTTACGGGCGTCGTGCGCCAGCGGGATCAGGTTCGCGTAGTGCCCCAGGGTGGCGATCTCGAAGGAACGGTCATGCGGTCCGGGGTTCCCGCTGGTGAGCACCGAGGTCGCGAACACCTCGGGAATCCGGTCGAGCCACCGGTCGTGCGCCTTCGCCGGCCGGTCGGTCCGCGTCGGCGGCTGCATCACGATGTACCCGATCGGCATCATCAGCCCGCGCGGGGCCGAGATACGCTCGGGAATCTTCGGCAGCACCATGCCCTGCCAGGTGGAACGCCRCTCCCGCAGTGTGGGGCCGAGGTTGCGCAGCCCTCGCAGCGAGAATAGGTCCGCCGTCAGTGGCATGAGCACGGTGTCGGCGGACAGCAGCGCGGCCCGGTTGATGGCCCCCAGATTGGGCCCCACGTCGATGAGCACGATCTCGGCGCCGACCGAGCGGGCACCATGGTCGATGACCCGGTGCAAAGCCGTCGTCGTACGCAGCGCCGCGATGTCCTTGCCGAGGAAGCTGTTCGGCCAGGCGGCCGACAGCCGGTCCTCGAAGACGCTCAGCTCGACGTCGCCGGGCAGCAGCCACAGACCGTCCTCGATCGTCACCGGATCGAAGAGCGTGACGTCCCCGACCCCCTCCATGATTGGCCCGATCGCCGTCGCCATCGTCCCCGTACCGGGGACGATCCGAACCGGGCGCACRTCGAGGTCGATGATGGACTTCRGCGCGGACGACGCGGTGACCTCCGGCTCCTCCCACAGCTGGGTCAGCTCGTCCTCGTCGAGGAACTGGGCGGTCAGGTTCGCCTGCGGATCGAGATCGACCGCGAGCACCCGGTGACCCATGCGCTGCAGCATGTGCGCCAGGTGGTAGGCGAGGGTCGTCTTACCGACGCCGCCCTTGTTGTTGAACAAGGCCATCGTGATCATGAAAAGCCCCGGCCGCGATCCCCACGTCGCCCGCGCGCCGCCTCACCCCAGTTGTCCCTGTTGTCCAACACGGCAGACATTGTCGCGCTAGCCGGAAACCTCAGAAGAAGCCCGCCCCGTCGCGGGTCCCGCCGGCCCCCGACCCGGGACACCGAGCGGCCGGCCGGTCAGTCCGAGAAAGCGCCGGTCATTCCCAGGGGGCGAGGGTGGGCCAGTCCGGCCGGCCCGGGTCCCGGCCGGCGAGCCAGCGCAGCGTCGGCCTGGTAGGCGCGTCGACGACCACGCGCCGCTGCCCGCGACCGACGGCGGTCGACGGCCGGTCCCCCGGCGCCAGCACGACGGTGATCTCCGGGGGTACTCGGGCCGGCAGCCCGCGCAGGGTCCACTCCCATTCGGCCTGGACGTAGGCCGGGCTCAGGTCCGCCCAGCCGGGACCGCCGAGATCGRCAAGATCGAGGTCGACGAGGTGTATCTCGGTCTCCCGCCAGCGGAGGAAGACCAGATCGGCAAGGGTCGTCAGGCCATAGGTGGCGGTGTGCCCGAGACCCGTGCGCCAGACGTCGACCTGCACGCCGTCCCAGGCCCGCTCCAGCCGGGTCACCGCGGCCACCAGGTCGTCGCGGACGTGCGCGGCGGGCAGATCGCGACCGGCGGCGATGCCGTCCTCCCGCTGCCGCGCGCCCCCGGGATACTGGGCCCGGATCCCACCGGCCCGGGCGGCTTCGACCATGCCGGTGTGACCGTCCGCGTTGCGGGCCAGGTGGGTGAGCAGATGACCGACCGTCCAGCCCGGCAGGCCCAACGGACGGCGCACGACGACGTCGTCCAGCCGGCCGGCCACCTCCAGCAGACGCCGATGGGCCGCCGCGCATCCGGCGAGCCGATCGTGCGGAACCACCGAGGGGAGGTAGGAGGGACCGGACGGCGGCGACGTGTCGATGCTCGGCTCCTGAGCGATGCTCACGCCCGCCCCGGGGTCGGCATCAGCTCCCGCGCCGGGAACGAGGGCGTCGGACGGTCGAGACGAGGTCGGGGTGGTCATGGTTCTACGGTGCCTCCCCACGCCACCACACGCCAGGTCAAGCCTTCTGCCAGCGTCTTTACCCGCAGATTCCTTATAGTCGGCACACTCCACGCTCGAGATCCACGCCGCGCCCGACGCTCCCTCGATGGCCRACGTAACGCGGTGGAAACAGCTCCGAGCGAAAATACCCAGAGGAAGATACGGAAAGCATGCACACGGATACCCGACGGAAGGATGAGCGGATGTTCACGACTCCTCGCTTCCTGCAGGGCATTGTCCCCTTCGAGGGCAAAGGTCTGGATGTTCCGATTTCGCTTGGCTCGTCGTTCAGCTACGTCGTCCCAGCCGGCATCACCGCCCAGCCGCTCTACTTTCGGGGCGGTAACTCGACGGACGAGCTGATCTGCCCGATCCTCCTGCGGAACGGGATTCCCATGCGCTTCTTCCCGATCGGAGCACGGGGTTCAATCCACGTGCCGCTGCGCGTCGTCGAGGATTTGGTACCGGAGACGCACATCGAGCTGCACCTCGCCGCCCCGACCGGGCTGGTCGGCACCCTGGTCGTCGACGTGGGCCTAGTCGAGCTCTGAGGCCCTGAGCTGGAAGCTTTGACGGGCTGACACCTCGGGCACCTCGGGCCGGGGTGGCAGCCCGGCCTTGCCGCGGACCTCAGCGCCCGCCGGCCGGGGCGCCCGCCGCGGAGGTCGCCTCCCGCCAGAGGTCGATCTCCTCCTTGCCCCTGCCGCGGCGCCGGACGGCGGTCAGCGCGGCTCCGGCGCTCGCCAGTAGAGCCAGCACGGTCACCTTGCGAACCATCTCGTCTCCTTCGTAGGCCACCTTCACCCAACGGTATCCCGCCCGCCGGCACCGTGGTCGGACCGGGTCGCATCGTCCTGATCAACGTCACTGCGAACCGATCAACGCCGCAGCAGGCCACGCAGCCGGGATCGGGCCGGCCAGGACGGCGGGGGTCCCGACACCGCATAGGCCGGGAACACCCGCCCGGCCACGTCGACCAGCATCGCCACGTCGATGGGCCGAAGCACGACCCCGGCGGAGAGCACGTAGTCGGCCACSCCGGTGGTGGGCAGCAACAGCACGCCCTCGACGAGGGCCAAGCCGGCGGGAAGATCCGCGCGGGCGAAGGCTACGACCGGCTGGACCTCCAGCTGCCAGCCCGCCGGCAGTTCCGCGAGGAGCTGCGCGGTGGCCTCCTCGCCCATCCACGCGACCAGCCCCAGCATCGCCCGCAATGGAACCTTGCCGGCCCAGACCCCGGCGGTGTTCTGGCGGATCGGTCCCGGATGGGCGTCGGTCTCGATCACCCAGGCCCCGGATGGCCCGATGACGAGATGGTCGATATTGCCGGCCGAGTCGGCCAGCGCACGGTCGTGCAGGACGGTGTAGCCGGCCCGGGCCAGACGGTCCAACGCCCGTGCGGTGCTGCGTTCGGCCTCCGCGTCCTCGCGCCAGGCCTCGATCTCCGGCGGGGACCGGAGAAACCGGGTCGCCGCGACGAGGACCACCACGACGGCCGAGATGATYGCGAGCTGCACGGCCACGAGCGCGGRCAGCCCGGCCAGGAGGATGACCACGGCGACGACGAGGGTGACGGYACCCGCCGTGGCCCCGGCGACGGCCATCGCCCGCCGTTTATGATCGCTGCGCTCGGCGACGTAGAGCTGCTTGCGCCGCAGGTACTCGGCCATGGCCGAACGTCCCGCTGACTRCCGATCGGACACGTCCGCGGTCACCACCTCCCGGCGCCGTCACGACGCCGTTGCGCTCGGCGTTGTCTCCGGGTCCGGAACCGGCTCCGCCGTCAGCCAATCACGGCGCGCTGCCGACTCCCGGTCCGTCCCGGTCCGTCCCGGCCACCATTCCATCGAATACACAACAGCGACAGGGTCAAGGGCGTGGAATATGCGAGGGAGAAGAACGTTGGAAACACATCTATACCACCCATCGGCGAGACGGCCGAGGCGACACCGGGTACGGCGGCCGGGTAGGGGGCCGGCGGCGCAGGGGAGAACCCACCGGAGGCCGCCGTCGGGCGCGGTGTCGAACAGTTGCAGTGCCGGAGAGGAGCCACAGGATGCCACGCCACGTGACACCCGAGGGGATCCGGAATGACGAGCCGCAGCCACCACACCCTCACTCACAGCCGCAGCGGCGGGCGATCGACACCGACCAGGTATGGGCCTTCGCGGCCGGCTGCGTCACGCCGGTCCACGGGACAGGCGATGAGGCGGCCTACGGGAACGACCGCGGGAACGACCGCAAGGGCATCCGGGGGAACGACCGCAAGGACACCCGGGGAAACGGTGGCCCGACGGTACCGGGAGGATGCGTCGGCATCGAGACGGAGTGGCTGATCGTCGACACGCAGGCAGTCCACTGTCTGATCCCGCCGGCCCGCACGCTGGCGTCCCTCGCCCGGATTCCCGGGACCACCCCGGGTCCCGGCGGGCCGGTCCTGCCCGGGGGCAGCCGCATCACCTTCGAGCCCGGCGGCCAACTGGAGCTGTCCGGGCCGCCGGCCGAGCTCACCGCGGCCGTGCGGGCGAGCTCCGCCGATCTGAACCTGGTCCGCTCCGCCCTGGCGGTCGACGGCCTGGCCCTCGTCGGCATGGGGGTCGATCCCCTGCGCGTCGGGATGCGGCAGACCACCGCGTCCCGATACGCGGCGATGGAGGAGCATTTCCGGACCGGGGGCGGGGCGTCCGGCACGGTGATGATGTACTCGACCGCCTCCGTCCAGGTCAACCTGGACCTCGGCGGCTCGCCTGCCGAGGCGGCGCGGCGGTTCCAACTCGTCCACGCTCTCGGCCCGGTCCTCACCGCCCTGTTCGCCGCCTCACCCGCGTACGCCGGCCGCCGGACCGGATGGCGGTCGACCCGCCAGGCGGTGTGGGACGGCATCGACGCGAGCCGAACCCGGCCCGTCGCGGCCGCTCTCACGGCCCCGGGGTCCGGGGACACCGAGCCCGATCTCGTCGACCTGTGGGCGCGGTACCTGCTCGACGCCAAGCTGATGATGGTCGAGAATCCCGCCAGGGCCGRCAACCCCGAAGACGATCATCATTTCGTCCCGGTCCRGGACGACTCAACCTTCGGGGACTGGCTCGCCGGCCGCGGCCCGGTCACCCGTCCCCCGACCCGCGAGGATCTCTCCTACCATGCGACCACGGTGTTCCCCCMGGTCCGACCGCGTGGCTGGTGGGAACTGCGCTACCTCGACGCGCAACCGGGTGACGGCTGGCAGGCTGCCGTCGCGATGCCGACGGTACTGCTTGACGACCCGGTCGCCGCGGACGGAGCGTTCGAGGCGTGCCTGGCCGTCGCGCATCGCTGGCCGGCCGCGGCGATGCTCGGCATGGCCGACGAGCCCCTGCGACGCGCGGCGGTGCGCTGCGTCGACCTGGCCGTGAGCGCCCTGCGCCGCCGCGGCGCGACCGATCTCGCCGAGACGGTCGAGTCGTTCGCCGGGCGCTACCTCGACCGCGGCCGATGTCCGGCCGACGAACTGACCGAACGACTTCTCGCGATCGGCCCGGCCGGTCTGCTGCGTGAGGAGGCCCACCGGTGCGTCTCACTCGTCTGACCCGGTCCCCGGCATCCCTGGCATCCCCAGCCGCCCCGGCCGACCGGGAGACCGCCGCCGACCAGGATGCGAAGCCGATCCGGGAGGCGAAGCCGATCACCGCCGACACCGTCGCCGACGCCCTGCGGACCGCACGCCAGCGTTCACTCACGTACACCGACATCGCCGCGGAGGATCTCCTCCGCCAGCACTCGCCGCTGATGTCCCCGCTGGTCTGGGACCTCGCCCACGTCGGCAACTACGAGGATCTCTGGCTGGTGCGCGCGCTGGCCGGCGGCACCGGGACGCGGCCGGGGCTCGACGACATCTACGACGCGTTCCGGCACAGCCGCGCGAGCCGCAGCCGGCTGGCCCTGCTCGGCCCCGCCGAGACCAGGGCGTACCTGCACGAGGTCCGCGGCCRCACTCTCGACCTCCTCGACCGGTTCGGACCCGACCGGTTCGGACCGATGGCTGGCGCCGGCGCGGAAACCGCTGCCGTACCGGAGCGGGAACGACTGCTCGCCGACGGCTTCGTCTACGGCATGGTCGTGCAGCACGAGCACATGCACGACGAAACGATGCTCGCCACGCACCAGCTCCGCCAGGGACCGCCGGTACTTGCTCCCGGCGCGGCGCCACCGCCCGGCCGCCGGGTGCCGCGGCCGGAGGTCCTCGTGCCGGGCGGCGAGTTCACCCTCGGCACCAGTATCCATCCCTGGGCCTTCGACAACGAGGGTCCCGCCCACCGCGTCCACCTCCCCGCGTTCTGGATCGACACCCTCCCCGTCTCCAACCGGGCGCAGATCGCCTTCATCGACGCCGGCGGATACGACGACGAGCGGCTCTGGTCGGCGGCGGGATGGGAATGGCGCCAGACGGAGGGCCTGAGCGCGCCCGCGTTCTGGTGGCGCGAGGGCGGCACCTGGCTGCGCCGCCGGTTCGGCCGGGTCGAGCCGGTTCCCCTCGACGAGCCGGTCCAGCACGTGTGCTGGTACGAGGCCGAGGCGCATGCCCGCTGGGCCGGCAGGCGGCTACCGACCGAGGCCGAGTGGGAGAAGGCCGCCGCCTACGACCCGGTCACCGGACGTTCACGGCGGTATCCGTGGGGGGACACCGATCCGACTCCGGAGCGTGCCAATCTGGGCAACTGGACGAGCGRCCCGGCCCCGCTGGGGGCCTATCCCGCGGGCGCGAGTCCCTGYGGAGCCGAACAGATGATCGGGGACGTCTGGGAATGGACGGCGAGCGGGTTCACGCCGTACCCGGGCTTCGTGTCTTACCCCTACCGGGAGTACAGCGAGGTCTTCTTTCCGAAGGCCGGGCGGGAGTCGTCCTTCCGCGTCCTGCGCGGAGGCAGCTGGGCGACGGACGCCGTCGCCGTCCGCGCCACGTTCCGGAACTGGGACTACCCGATCCGCCGGCAGATCTTCGCCGGATTCCGGCTGGCCCGCGACGCCGGGTGACGAACGAGCACGCGTGCGAAGGAGACCTCGGTGTGCCGGCACCTCGCCTGGATCGGAACGCCACGGACCCTGGCGGGGCTGACCTTGGAGCGTCCGTACAGCCTGCTGCGCCAGTCGTGGTCGCCGAGGCGGATGCGCCACGGCACGGTGAACGCCGACGGGTTCGGAGTCGGCTGGTACGCCCCGGCGCTGCGGGCGGCGCCGGCCCGGTTCCGCCGGGCCGTGCCGATGTGGACGGACGCCTCGTACGCCTCGATCGCCGGCGCGGTCGCCTCCGGCTGCGTGCTGGCGGCCGTGCGTAGCGCCACCGTCGGCATGCCGATCGAAGAAAGCGCGACGGCTCCCTTCACCGACGGCCACCGGCTGCTCAGCCACAACGGCCGGGTCGACCCGGTGRCCGTCCGGCGGATGCTGCGCGACCGGCCCGACGCTCCGGTCCCGGACTCGACGTGCGACTCCGCGCTGCTCGCCGCGCTGGTGTGGGAGCACGCCGGGAAGCGTCCACTCGCCGAGGCGGTCGCCGAGGTCGTGCTGTCGCTGGACGCGGCGGGTTCGGGCGAGCGGGCCCGGCTGAACCTGCTGGTGGTGGATGGAACCCAGATCGTGGCGACCGCCTGGCGGGACAGCCTGTCATACCGGAGGGAGAAGGATGGAGTCCTGGTCGCAAGCGAACCAGACGATGACGAACCGGGCTGGGTGGACGTTCCGGACCATCACCTCCTGGTAGCCGACACACATCAAGTCACTCTTCGTAACATGATCTCCTAGATCAGTTACCGTGGGTTGCACCACGTTGATGGAGGGTACATCCATGACACCAAGGACTCCGACAACCACCCGAGCGGATGATGCCGTCCCTGAGGGGACGGGCGCGAACGGCACGGCGGAGATCCCGTTCCCGGGCCTCTCCGTCGACCGCCACCTGCACGAGTCGGATCGCGCCGTCACKCTGGCCCGCGACGTGCTCGCCGGCCTCACCGCGAGCCCCCGCGAGCTGCCGCCGAAGTGGTTCTACGACACCACCGGCGGCATGCTGTTCGACAAGATCACCCGGTTGGCGGAGTACTACCCGACCCGGCGGGAACGGGCCATCCTGGTCAGTTACGCCGACGAGATCGCGGCTGCCTGTCCGGCCGACACCCTCGTCGAGCTGGGATCGGGAACCTCCGACAAGACCAGGCTGCTGCTCGACGCGCTGCGGGCGGCCGGCAACCTCCGCCGTTTCATCCCCTTCGATGTCGACGAGGCGGCCCTGGTGCGGGCAGGTCGCGGAATCCTCACCACCTACCCGGGGCTCTCCGTGGCGGCCGTGGTCGGGGACTTCGAACGGCATCTGCACCAGTTGCCCCGAGGTGGCCATCGGTTGCTCGCCTTCCTCGGCGGCACGGTCGGCAATCTGCGCCCTGCGCAGCGGCAGAACCTCCTCCGTACGCTGCGCGAGCAGGCCGAGAGCTCCGACGCCCTACTACTGGGAACGGACCTMGTCAAGGACGTCGACCGCCTCGTCGCCGCGTACGACGACGGTGCCGGGGTCACCGCCGCTTTCAACCGCAATGTGCTGACGGTGATCAACCGGGAACTCGGGGGCGACTTCGACATCCGCGGATTCGCGCATGTGGCGGTCTGGAACGCCGAGAACTCCTGGATCGAGATGYGGCTACGTTCCGTTCGGGAGCAGCGCGTCTCGATCGCGACCCTCGCCGTTACGGTCGACTTCCAACCGGGGGAGGAGATCCTCACCGAGATCAGCGCTAAGTTCACCCTGGACGGCATCGCCTCGGAGCTTGCGCTGGCGGGCTGGGCGGTGGCGCGGCAGTGGACGGATCCCGATGGGGATTTTGCCGTGACGCTCGCGACGCCGTCGTCCGCCCCCGCCGCCGTCCCGGTCTGAACCCGTCCCGGTCCGAACCAGGCCCGGTCCGAACCAGGCCCGCCCGGACGCCGCCTCATCAGCCGCCGAGCAGACCGACGTCGCGCGCGGCACCGGTGGAGGCCGAGGTCGCCATCGCCGCATAGGCCCGCAGCGCCATGGACACCGGCCGTTCCCGCCCGGTGGGACGGTAGCCGCCGGCCGCCTCCAGCGCCGCGCGTCGGCTCGCCAGCTCCTCGTCGGAGACCACGAGCTCCAGCCGGCGGGCCGGGATGTCGATCTCKATGATGTCCCCGTCGCGGACCAGGGCGATCGTCCCGCCGTGGGCCGCCTCCGGGGAGACGTGACCGATCGACAGTCCGGAGCTCCCGCCGGAGAACCGGCCGTCGGTGATCAGGGCGCACTTCGGGCCGAGACCGCGGCCCTTGAGGAACGCGGTGGGGTAGAGCATCTCCTGCATCCCCGGACCGCCGCGAGGGCCCTCGTAGCGGACGATGATCACATTCCCGGCCTTGACCCGCCCGGTGAGGATGGCGTCGACCGCTTCTTCCTGGCTCTCGACCACGAGCGCCGGGCCGCGGAAGGTCCACTGGCCCTCGTCCACACCGGCCGTCTTCACGACGGCGCCCTCGACGGCCAGGTTGCCGAACAGCACCGCGAGCCCACCCTCGGCGGAGTAGGCGTGCTCGACCGAACGGATGCAACCGTCCCTGGCGTCGGTGTCAAGGGTGTCCCACCGATTGGTGGAGCTGAACGGCTCGATCGTGCGCACGCCACCCGGCGCCGCGTGGAACAGCTCGATCGCGTCCGGCGAGGGGCTCGGGCCGCGGACGTCCCAGCGGTCGAGGAACTCGCGCAGGCTCGCGGAGTGCACCGTGTGYGGGTCCGGGTCGAGCAGCCCGGCCCGGTCGAGCTCGCCGAGGATCGCGGGGATGCCGCCCGCCCGGTGGACGTCCTCCATGTAGTAACGGGTGGAGCTCGGCGCCACCTTGCACAGGCAGGGGACGGTGCGGGAGATCTGGTCGATGTCGGCGAGGGTGACGTCAACGCCGGCCTCGACGGCGGCGGCCAACAGATGCAGCACGGTGTTCGTCGAGCCGCCCATCGCCACGTCGACCGCGAAGGCGTTACGGAAGGCGGCGGCGGTCGCGATCGACCGGGGCAGGACCGCCTCGTCGTCCTTCTCGTAATAGCGCCGCGCCAGGTCGACCACGAGGCGCCCGGCCTCGACGAACAGCTCACGGCGGGCGGCGGCGGTGGCCAGGGTCGACCCGTTGCCGGGCAGGGACAGCCCGATCGCCTCGGTCAGGCAGTTCATCGAGTTCGCCGTGAACATGCCGGAGCAGGATCCACACGTCGGGCAGGCCGAACGCTCGATCGTCGACAGGTCGCCGTCCGAGACGTCCGGGTTGACCGCCGCCGACATCGCGGTGATGAGGTCCAGCCTGGACCGAGCCGTGCCGCCGGAGATGACCGCGTTGCCCGACTCCATCRCTCCGCCGGAGACGAACACGGTCGGGATGTTCAGCCGCAGTGCCGCGAGCAGCATCCCCKGGGTGATCTTGTCGCAGTTGGAGATGCAGACCAGGGCGTCGGCGCAGTGGGCGTTCACCATGTACTCGACGCTGTCGGCGATGAGCTCGCGGGACGGCAGCGAGTAGAGCATCCCGCCATGCCCCATCGCGATGCCGTCGTCCACGGCAATGGTGTTGAACTCGCGCGCCACCCCACCGGCCTCGGCCACCGCCCCGGCCACCAGCGAGCCAAGGTTACGCAAGTGCACATGCCCCGGGACGAACTCGGTGAAGCTGTTAGCCACGGCGACGATCGGCTTGCCAAAGTCGTCGTCGGTCATCCCGGTCGCGCGCCACAGGGCGCGGGCGCCGGCCATGTTCCGGCCGTGGGTGGTGGTGCGGGAGCGCAGGGCGGGCATCTCGACCTCGAAGATCAATTCAGTGGCACTGCTGGCGGGGACCGCCGGCACTGACAGACGATGACACGACGGTACGCCACCGCCCGGACGGGTCCAGCCTGCCGTGTCGCGCCGCCCGGCCCGCCGGGCGGCGAACGACGAGCGACGGAATCAGGCGCCAGAGACCAGGAACCGGACCAGAAATCAAGAACCCGTGATCAGGAATCAGGGTCCGCCTCGGCCGGTGGCGGGGACGGGGGCGCGCCGGGTGGTAGGCCCCCCGGTCTGGGCCCGCTGGGCGGAACGGCCCAGGGGTAGCCGGCGATCCGCCGACCGGCCCCGCGACCGCCGTCCGGTGCCGCCCGATGACCCGCGGGCCCAGACTGATACCCCGGCTGACCGGGATCACCCGCCCCGCCTGCCGGGTCGTCTTCTCCCCCGCCCGGACCGTCTTCTCCCCCGCCCGGACCGTCTCCTCCCCCGCCCGGACCGTCTCCTCCCCCGCCCGGGCGGGGCTGATCCGGCTGCGTAAGCGAATATCCGGCGGTCTCGGGATACCCGGATGGACCTCTCGCGACCGGCCCGGCCTGCGGCATGGGGGGGTACGGGTGGCCGGGCTGATGCGGATAACCCGGCTGCACCGGCGGGCCGGGGTAACCCGGCTGCACCGGCGGGCCGGGGTAACCCGGCTGCACCGGCGGGCCAGGGTAACCCTGCTGGACCGGCTGGACCGGGCCGCCACGTCGCCTGCTCGCCACCTGCCGCGTGCCCAGTGGCCGATGCCGGCGCCACTGCCGCCGAACAGCCCAGAGGAGGGCCAGGGATGCGACGGCGCCGGCCGCCGGCGCGACGTCGTGGCCGGCGTCCAGCACCAGCAGGTAGAGGGCCATCAGCCCGCTGAAGACGTAGCCGGTGACGAAGAACGCGAAGGGCCGCAGGTTCAGCCGGCTCACCACATCCGTGTTCCGGAGCAGGATCGCCGGCACCAGCCAGATGAGGAAACCGAAGAAGAGCGCCGTAAGCGGCGCGAAAAACAGGTACCCGAGGAACGCTGCCATGATCAGAGGTCCGGCGGTCGTCGAGGGTCAGGCCGGGCCGGGAGCGGCGGGGACGTCTGCGCTGTGCGCCACCGTCGGGGTGCCGTCGAAGTACGGGCCGAGGGCGGCACGCCAGCGGACAAACCGCTCCGACTCCCGRAAGTTCGTCAGATGGGCGTCCAGGCTGTCCCACTCGACGAGCAGCACGAAACTCGACGGTGACTCGACCCCGCGGGTCATCCGCGCGGAACGACAGCCCGGCGTGCCGACGAGCTCCGCACGCACCCCGTGATACGCGGCGACGAAATCGTCCTCGCTGCCCGGTTTGATGTCGAACCGGGCAACTTCGAGGACCGCCCCGGCGGGCCGCCCGCCGTCCCGCCTCTCACTCGCCATGGATGATCCTGAAACTCATACCGCCCAGTCTGGCAGCATCGGGAGATCTGCGGTCCGCCAACATGAACCATGACCACGCCAAACACACCCGGGCACCCACCCGGGCCGCTGGCGGGCCGCTGACGCTCTCCACCCGTGGGCCTCGTCCCGCTCCCGGGCCGAGAATTCAGTTCGCCATGTCGACGAACCGTGAGTAATGACCCTGGAAGGCGACGGTGACGGTGCCAGTCGGCCCGTTGCGGTGCTTGGCGATGATGAGGTCCGCCTCGCCGGCGCGCGCCGACTCCTTCTCGACCGTGTCCTCCCGGTACAGCAGGATCACCGCGTCGGCGTCCTGCTCCAGGCTTCCGGACTCGCGCAGGTCGGAGACCTGGGGACGCTTGTCGGCCCGCTGCTCGGAGGCGCGGTTGAGCTGGGAGATGGCGACCACCGGAACGTCGAGCTCCTTGGCGAGCAGCTTCAGCGACCGCGAGATCTCGCTGACCTCCTGCTGACGGTTCTCCACCTTCTTGGGCGACGACATCAGCTGCAGGTAGTCGAGGATCACCAGACGCAGCTCGTTACGCTGCTTCAACCGCCGGGCCTTCGCCCGGACCTCCATCATCGTCAGGTGCGGGCTGTCGTCGATGAACAGCGGGGCCTCCGCGACCTCGCCTATCCGGCGGGCCAGGCGACCCCAGTCGTCGTCGGTGAGCCGGCCCGTGCGGATGTTCTGCAGGGACACCCGCGCCTCGGCGGACAACAGCCGCATGGTGATCTCCATGCGGCTCATCTCCAGCGAAAAGATGACCGACGCCATCCCGTTCTTGATCGACGCCGCCCGGGCGAAGTCCAGGCCGAGGGTCGACTTGCCCACGGCCGGCCTGGCCGCGACGATCCACAGCTGGCCGCCGTGCAGGCCGTTGGTCAGCTCGTCGAGGTCGACGAAACCGGTGGGCACCCCGGTCAGCGAACCGTCGTGCCCCTGGATGGACTCGATCTCCTCCAACGCCGGGTTGAGCAGCTCCCCCAGCGGCAGGTAGTCCTCGTTCGTCCGGCGCTCGGTCACCTCGTACACGGCCGCCTGGGCGCGGTCGACGACGTCGCTGACGTCCGGAGCCGCGCCGTAGGCGAGCTGCACGATGCGGGTGCCGGCCTCCGCGAGGCGGCGCAGGACCGCCTTCTCCGCGACGATACGGGCGTAGTACCCGGCGTTGGCCGCAGTGGGCACGCTCGAGATGAGGGTGTGCATGTAGGCCGGACCGCCCACCCGTTCGAGCAGATCTCGGCGGCTGAGCTCGGCGGCGACGCTGATGACGTCCGCAGGCTCCCCCCGGCCGTAGAGATCGCCGATGACCTCGTACACGAGGCCGTGCGCGGGACGGTAAAAGTCACCCGTCCGCAGGACCTCGACGACGTCGGCGATGGCGTCTTTCGACAGCAGCATGCCGCCGAGCACACTCTGCTCAGCGGGCAGGTCGTGCGGGGGAGTCCGGTCGAACTCTGCACTCCCACCGGAACCACGCGAGATCTCGGTGACGCTCACGACGCACCCTCCCGGGACTCCCGTAGACCCGTATTCGAACGTATGTTCGTACAGATCGGAACCGCTGTCAACGACCGCTCCGCCCCCGACCGGCCGGGGCTTCCAGCAGGGACCGAACGGGCGGCGCCCGGTGAGCCTCTCGCCGGGCGCCGCCCGCGTCACCGAAGGAGGCCTGGCCCGATCAGGCTAGAAGTACCTTCCTCGGCCTGGAGGGTCCGACCTTACGGACCGGCGGGCACACCCACCAAAAAGTTATCCACAGGCCCTTGTGGAAAAGCTGTGGGCAACCGGCCGAAACCTGGGGAGGACATCGGGACGGAAATCGGAAACCTGTGGACACCCGAGACCACAACCTCGACGAAACCTAGCTGGCAGGCGCCTGCATCCCGAGTGCCCTGTGGATGAGAAAAAGTTTCGGATCTGGTCGTCGCCCCTTGCCCCACACACAACGAACTCCCCTGGCCGACCACCTGAGACGGTCGGCCAGGGGAGCCCGTACAGCGAGCGCGGCGGTACAGCGGGAGAAACGGCGGATGCCACCCCGTCAGACCCGCCTGACCTCGGGCCCATCCGGCCGCGATCAGGCCCGCCCTGCCCTGGTCAGACCTGATCAGGCCTGCGTGACCTGGAGCTTCACGGTCGCGGTCACCTCGGGATGCAGATGCACGGCGACGGTGTAGGCGCCCAGGGACTTGATCGGCGTGGTGAGCTCGACGCGGCGCCGGTCGAGCTCGGGGCCACCCGCGGCGGTCACCGCCTCCACCACATCGGCCGCCGTCACGGAACCGAACAGGCGGCCTTCCTTGCCCGCCCGGCTGGTCAGCTCGACCTTGAGGCCACCGAGCTGACCGGCGATCTCCTGAGCGTGCCCGAGATCGCGAACCGCGCGGGCCGACCGGGCCCGCTTGATCTGCTCGACCTGACGCTCCGCGCCCTTGGTCGCGAGGATCGCGTACCGGCGGGGCACGAGGTAGTTACGCCCGTACCCGTTCGCGACCTCCACGATGTCACCCGGACTGCCGAGACCGGGGACCTCCTGGGTCAGGATGAGCTTCATTGCCACCCCCTACCGGGCCGAGGCGGTGTAGGGCAGCAGCGCCATCTCGCGGCTGTTCTTCACCGCCGTCGCCACGTCGCGCTGGTGCTGGCTGCAGTTACCGCTCACCCGACGGGCCCGGATCTTACCCCGGTCGGAGATGTACTTGCGCAGCAGCGAAGTGTCCTTGAAGTCGATGTAGTCGACCTTGTCCTTGCAGAAAACGCAAACCTTCTTCTTGGGCTTGCGCACGGCCGCCTTGGCCATGGGTGTGCTCCTACCTCGTTGTGTCGTTCGCGAGGACGACGACCGGCCGCTCAAAACGGTGGCTCGTCGGAGTAGCCGCCGGCCGGTTGCGACCAGGGGTCATCGATGGGTGCTCCACCACTACCGCCGCCGTAGCCRCCGCCGGCCGGAACGCCCGCGGGAACACCGGCAGGTGCGCCGGGGGGCGCGCCGGCAGGCGCGCCGTAGCCGCCTCCGCCCCCGTAACCGCCGCCACCACCGCCACGCGCGGCCTTGACGACCTTGGCGGTGGCGTAGCGCAGGCTCGGACCGATCTCGTCGACGTCGAGCTCGATCACGGTGCGCTTCTCACCCTCGCGGGTCTCGAACGACCGCTGCTTGAGGCGGCCGGTGACGATGACCCGAGCGCCCTTCTGCAGCGACTCGGCGACGTGCTCCGCCGCCTGGCGCCAGATGGAGCAGCGCAGGAACAGCGCCTCGCCGTCCTTCCACTCGTTGGTCTGGCGGTCGAGGGTGCGCGGCGTGGATGCGACGGTGAAGCTGGCGACCGCGGCACCGTTCGGGGTAAACCTCAGTTCGGGGTCGTTGGCTAGGTTGCCGACGACGGTGATGACGGTTTCACCGGCCATGGGCACTCTCCCGGAGATCGGCGGCCCACGACGGCACGGGGACTGCCGTCGCCGCGGACCGGATCATGCCGCCGCCCGGCGGCTCTGACGTGGCTTCTTCGGCTCTGGAAGCCGGATGACCTTGGTGCGCATGACCGACTCGTTGAGGACGAGCTGACGGTCGAGCTCGGCGACGACGTCGGGCTCCGCATGAAGGTCGATGACGGCGTAGATGCCTTCGTGACTCTTGGCGATCTCGTAGGCGAGCCGGCGCCGCCCCCAGACATCGACCTTCTCCACCACGCCGCCGCCCTGACGGACGACACCGAGGTACTGGTCGAGAGAGGGCGCGACAGTGCGTTCCTCGAGGTCAGCATCGAGGATCACCATGAGCTCATAATGACGTGCCAAGGCTGAACCCACCTCCTGTGGACTCTGGCGGCCACGGATCTTCCGTGGCAGGAGGGACCGCGACCGGAACCTGTGCCGTCTCGAACGTGCTCGACGCGATGGATCTGAGAGGGAACCGCCCGTCAGCACATCCGGACGATCATCAGGGCACGCGGGCCACCCGGAGGCGCGCCGACCAATCATGACGAGTGGTCGGCCTGGACCAGCGGATGGACACACGTACGCCGGCGCACGGCATGTCCGGCCGAGCTTACTCGATTCCCCCGGGGGCCCTGGCGGCCCCGACCACGAGAACCACGCGAAGCCACGCCGTGAACACCCCGGCGAGGCAGACGAGGTTCACCGTGATCAGGAGGCCACGCATGTGCCGGGAGGGGGAGGGATCCGCGAGGGCGAACACGAGCACCGCGAGCGCCGCGGCGACCGCGACCACCGCGAGCATGCGGGCAGCCAGCTGCGGACCGACGCGCCCGGACCCGGAACCGCCGTGGCTGCCCGGGGAAGAGTCGTGGTCGCTCCCGGACGGGTCGCCGCCGACGTCCCCGGTGCCGGGCTCGGGCTGACCCGGCTGGGTATCCTGCCTGTCCACAGCATTGCCTCCCGTAGTTCCAAACGCCGAAGGCGAGGCGACGGAAACCCCGCACGGCCCCCGATGCCAGGGGCCCCCGCATTGCGCCGAAGGCGCCCGAAGGCTCCCGAAGGCTCCCGAAGGCTCCCCCAGGAACCTCGCCGAAGGCGAGGCGACGGAAACCCCGCACGGCCCCCGATGCCAGGGGCCCCCGCATTGCGCCGAAGGCGCCCGAAGGCTCCCGACGGCTCCCCCAGGAACCTCGCCGAAGGCGAGGCGACGGAAACCCCGCACGGCCCCCGATGCCAGGGGCCCCCGCATTGCGCCGAAGGCGCCCGAAGGCTCCCGAAGGCTCCCGAAGGCTCCCCCAGGAACCTCGCCGAAGGCGAGGCGACGGAAACCCCGCACGGCCCCCGATGCCAGGGGCCCCCGCATTGCGCCGAAGGCGCCATGCGGGGAAAGGCTAGTCCACCCACTGTCCCTGCGTGAAGGCGACGACCAGGGCTGCCATGATCGGCGTACCGGTACATAGATATACCGACTGTACCCAGCTCTGCCGCGCGGCGGCTCGYGCGAGCATCAGATACAACGGAAAGGCCACTAAAATTCCACGGATTCCCGATGCATAATAATTCGTGCAGGCCATTATCACGGTCATCACGCCGAGGAAGGTCGCCTCACCCCACCGTCTCCCGGCCAGCAGGATGATGGTCAGCAGTACCCCGACGACCACCGCGAGCAGTTCCCCGCGCCAGAACCAGACGAAGGTCGACGCACCGTTGCCATCCGTGGCCGATGCCCAGGTGGCGGTCCAGCCCGACCAGGGCCAGTCGAGGCCTCGGTGCCAGCCGTCCCGCATCGCGTCCGTGTAGGAGCCCCAGCCCCCGGTGCGAATCCTGAGATAGCCCAGGTAGGCGAGGACGGGGATGGGTGGAAGCCCCAACGACAACGCCGGCCGGGCGAACACCGGGAGGCCGGCGGAGCGCCGGCTCGCGACGTACTGCACGGCCAACGCGACCCCGAAGGGAATACCACTGATCCTGGCGGATGCCGCCCCGGCGCCCAGCAGGCCGGCCAACCACCAGCGGCTGCGACGTGCCGCCAGCCAGGACGCCGTCGCGAACCCCAGGAAGATGCCCTCCGAATAGGCGGCGAACAGGAACACCGCGTAGGGGAAGCAGATGAGGCTGAGGACGGCGAACCGCGCCGCGGACTTGCCGACCTCGTCCGCGGCCAACCGCCACAGCGCGGCGACCGCGACCGCACCGGCGAGGAACGACACGACCAGACCCGCGACAATCCAGTCCGGAACGACAATATGGACGATCCGCATCGCGATCGGGAGGCCGGGAAAGTCGACTTCTGTCCGGTCCGAGTAGGCGGGGGAGAGATAACCGTACCGGGCGACCTTCGTGAACAGGCCGACATCCCACCGGTCCCAGAGCGTGCGCAGGCCGGGAGCGTTTCGCGCCGGCGCCGAGGTAAGGACCCGCGCGGCGGCGAGCGCCAGCAGGGCGACCGCGACCCGGCTCCCGAACCAGATCGGCAGCGTGGCCCGGACCGGCTCCGGCAGCCGGGCCCAGGCCGCTCGGACCATCCCCGGCCCGATCGGATCATGCACCGCCGGACCCGGCCCCGTCGGCACTGCCGGCGCCCGGGCCTCCGGCCGGCTCGCCGGTGGCCGCCGCCGTAACCCACGCCGGCCGGCCGCCGCGGACATCGGGGGCATGGTCCAGCACCCCGCCCGCAGGGTCGTCAACGGCGTCCGGATCGCCGACGGCAGCGGAGCCGACCGCGACACGCGGATCACCCGGGTACGCCATTCCGCCGGTCCGCACGATGTCGGTATGCGGATGYAGGATCTCCCGGACGACGAATCCGGCCAGGACGAGCAGCACCAGGTCGCGCAGGGCCACCGCGCCGACGAACCATCCCCGGTCGATGCCGTGACGACCCTGCGTGTCGTTGTAGATGAAGTGCATGAATCGGGTGAACAGCACCCACGCCTCGCAGACCTGCCACAGCAGGAACAGCCTCCATCGGGGCCGAGCCAGTGCCGCCAGCGGTAGCAGCCAGATCGTGTACTGGGGTGAGAAGACCTTGTTGGTCAGCAGGAAGGCGACGACGAGCAGGAACAGCACCTGCGGCAGACGGGGCCGGCGCGGTGCGAGCCAGGTGAGTAACCCGATGGCGACCACCGAGACCAGCAGGGCCGCCCCAGTGATGATGTTCAACGTGGAGATGGGCAGGCCGTTGTTCCGCAAGCCCTGCAGGATCATCGGGAGGGCGACGACGATCGTCACCCAGCCGGCCGCGGCCGCCGCGATGACCAGCCGGCGCGCATMGGGCCGATGATGGATCGCGGCCGCGGCCACCGCGACGAGGACGACGGCAGTGAGCGCGGAGACCACCAGGTGCAGTGCTCCGAACCAGGCCGGGTCGTAGCGGCCGGCAAGCCAGGTCGCGCCGAACGCCAGCGAGTCCCAGTCGGCGCCGCGGTCGGAGTTCAGATCGAAGAACCGGGCGATGGCGTTGCGGGCCCCGTCCGGACCACCACCGACCAGCCGGATCCAGTCACCACCTCGCCAGAAGGTCGACCAGATGCTGTCGCCGACGCGGGCGTTCTCCGCGTTGAAGTAGCCGGCGGTCARCCATAGCGGGACGATGACCACCAGCACCGTCACCGCCGCCGCGCAGACGGTCCGGGCCAGTTCGCGCAGCCTCCCGGCCCGGAGGCAGAGAAAGGCCAACCCTAGCAGGAACAGGGCCGGATAGAGCTTCGTGAGGATGCCGAGTCCGATTAGCATCCCGGCGAGCTTCGGAGCCCGTCTGGACCAGGCAAGCAGGCCGCCCGCCGCGAACGCCACCGCGATGATGTCCCAGTTCGTCAGCAGATGCAGCACGAGGGTCGGCGCCAGCGCGAACAGAGCGGCGTCCCAGATCCGCCTCGATCCGGCCGCCAGCGCGGTGCAGCACACCGCGACCGAGGCCACGATCAGGAACAGCAGGGCGGTGAGGTCGTAGAAGACGGCCGACCGCATGTCCATCGTGTAATGGTCGAAGACGCGCTCGCCGTTCTCCTCCCGGTAGACCGCCCGCGGTCCGTTCGCGAGACCGGCCGGCCAGGCGACGAGCTGCATGGTGGCGCCGATCAACGGCGGATATTCCGTCGGGTAGTCCAGATAGGGGATCTTCCCGTCGACCAGCCCCTCCTGGCTGTACAACGCGACGATGTCGGAGTAGCACAACGCCGTGTACTGGTGCTCATGCGTCCAGTTCCGGGTGTCCCGGCAACTGATCTTCTGGGTGTAGCCGAGGACCCCGGCCACGATGACCATTGCCATCAGCACCCGCAGCGGGGTYAGCCAACCACGCCGGTCGGGCACGGCCGCGTGCTCACCCGGCGGCCCACCGATGAGCTGGCTTGCCCCCGCGACGACCGGGTCCTCCCGGGCCGGGCTGACGCGGACGGGGGACGCCGGGGACATGGCCATGCCCGTCATTCTCGCCCCATGACAGCCCATGACCAGCACTGAACTCGACCTCCCGGTCAGTTGAACGGGTCGGAGAAGATCCCCGTCTGTCGAGCCGGCCGGCCCGCCTGGCCGGCACCCTGCTGCTGACCACCGCCGTTGCCGTTGCCACTGGGGTTCAGGAGATCGCCCAGGTTGACGCCGGTATCGCCGGGCTGGCTCGATGAGGCGCTCGGCGCCGGGGTGGGTGTGGGAGTCGGCTCGGGCTCGTTATCCTGCACGAGGCCACCGAAGGCCGGCGGATCGAACTTCGACGGCGGCACCCCCGTCAGCGCGGCGTCCATGAACGCCTTCCACACCTTGGCCGGGTAGGTACCCCCGTAGACGCCCTTCTCGGCGCCGGGAATGCCCTTCAGCACATCCTGCTCGGTGCCCTTGCCCCGGAACATGTTCACGCAGGACGCGAGTTCCCTGGTGTACCCGCAGAACCAGGCCGACCGGAAGTTGGTCGACGTCCCGGTCTTGCCGGCGGCCTCCCGCCCGCCGTCCAGCCGGGCCCGCTTTCCGGTGCCACTCGAATCCGTCAACACGCTCTGCAGGGCGTACGTGGCGTCGCGGGCCACCGTGGCCGGGATGACCTGCTTCACATCCGGGGTACCCGAATAGATCACCTGCCCGTTGCCGTCGACCACCTTGTCCACGATGTGCGGTGTGGCCCGCACTCCGGCGCCGGCGAGGGTCGCGTAGACCGTGGTCATATCCACYGCGTGCACGTCGTCCTGGCCCAGCGTGATACCCGCTTCGTTGCGAAGCTGGGTGCTGGCCGGGATGCCAAGGTCGCGCGCGGTCTTGATGATGTTCGAGACGCCGATGTTCTGCCCCAGCGGTACGTACACCGTGTTGATGGAGCCCGCCGTCGCCTCGATGAGGTTCTTGTATCCGAGATCRCCCGCCTCACCCTCGTCGTTGCTGACCACGTAATTCCCCGGCAGTGTGATCTTGGCGGGAGCGGCGAAGGTCGACTTGAGGTTGATGTTCTGACGCAACGCGGCGACCAGAGTGATCGTCTTGAAGGTGGAGGCGGACTGCACCTGCGCCCCTGACACGTTGTCGACGTACTGCTCGTGGCCCTGTGCGTCCTTGCCGTAGAGCGACCCGCCGTACCAGGCGAGGATCCTGCCGGTCCCGGGTTCTATCGCGGTGAGCCCGGTACGCAGATCCGGCACGGCGGCGTACGCCGGGCCCAGCACGTCGCTCACCGCCTGGAAGGCCTTGAACTGCCGCCCCTTGTCGATCGTGGTCGTGATGCGCAGTCCACCGCGGTTGATCTGATCCTCGGTGATCTTCCCGACGGTCGTAAGCTCACGTTTGACCTGATCGCGGATGTACGCGATCTGGTCGGACGAGGCGGCGGCGTCCTGCGCCTTCGCGGCCACGGGTGGGGGGCTCTGCTGGGCGAGCCCCGGCGGAGCCCAGCCCTCGGCGACCATCGTCGCGACCACGTCGTGCCAGCGGTTCGCCGCCGGACCCGGGTTCTTGGCCGGGTCGAGGTAGTTGGGTGATCGGATCAGGCCCGCGATGACCGCCCCCTGGGCGGGGGTGAGTTTGGCGGCCGAGGTGTTGAAGTAGGCTTTCGCCGCCGCTTCGATACCGTAGGCGCCCCGGCCGAAGTAGATCGTATTCAGGTAGAACTCCAGGATCTGTCCCTTGGAGTACTTCTGGCCCAGCTTCACCGCGAGCACGATCTCGCGCATCTTGCGGGTGAAGGTCCGCTCCTGCGACAGGTACGCGTTCTTGGCGTACTGCTGGGTRATGGTCGAACCACCCTGCAGCTCCCCGCCGGTGACGTTCACGTAGAGCGCCCGGGCAATGCCCTTGGGAGAGATACCGGGTTCGTGATAGAAGTTCTTGTCCTCGGCCGCGAGCACCGCGTGCTGCATGTCCACGGACACTTCGGCGAGCGGCACGTCGGTGCGGTTCACGGTGCCGATCCGGGCAAGCTCCTCACCGTTGTCCTGGTGCGAGCCGGCCGGCGGTCCGTAGAAGATGATCGACGTCTGGTCCGTCTTCACCTCGGCAGGCAGCGGGACCCGGGTCGCCGCGTAGATGACGCCGATGCCGGCGGCGAACAGGAGAAGACCGGAGAAGAAGCTGGCGAAGACCAGACGGCGCAGCCAGCGCGGGCGCCGTCGCCACCACATCGGGCCGTGTCGCCCCTGGCCCGGCCGGGGGGCCTTCCCGTTGCGGCGCCCGGGTCCTCCCGCCCCGCCCGGGACACCCATCTCCGCCCGGGAGGATCGGCCCGGGCCGGCCCGGCCTGGACCGGGCCGGCCTGGACCGGTCCGGCGGGGCTCGATCCGATCCGCGCCCGGTCGCCCACCCGCCATCCGGCGGGTAGCGGCCGATCCGTCTCCCTCCCGTGCCCGGCTCCGGACGGCCATCAGTTCGGTGGCGCGGGTGAGGTCGCGCCGACCGGCCACCCGCTGAGCGGGCGTCACCTCGGTCATGCGGTCGCGGTCCGACACACCGTTGCGGCGGCCATTCCGGGAGTCCCGCTCCGGCATCACCTTGTGGTAAACGGTGGCGTCCACGGTGCGTTCCCGGACATCGACCCGTCGTAGGGCTTCCTGGTCGACGGTGTCGTACAGGGTGTTGACCTCGCCGGCTGTCCGGTCTGCCGGTTGGTCCGGCCCACGATCGGGGACGCCGCGGTCAGAGGCGGTCCGATCGGAGAACCCACGGCCGGGAACCCGCCGGGTGGGGGTCGCCCGACCGGAGGGCGCGCCGCCGCCTCGGCGACGACCGGTCGCCTCGCCGACGGGCATGCCGGGACGAGCGCTGGACGGTTCACGGCCGGGCGCGTCGGACTTCCCGATGCCACGGTCCGGCACCCACCCCCCGACGGTGGCACCGGCACCCCGACCGGTCCCACCGTCCGGCGGCGTGTTCGTCCTCGCCGCGGCGGAGGGAGCCGCGGGTGGCACGAGAGCGGTGCGTTCCCCTCTCCCGCCGGTGGGCCGGCCCGTCGGCGGCACCAGCCGGCGTCCCTGGGCCTGGCCTGCCCGGGCCTGGCCTGCCCGGGCCTGGCCTGGCTGGGCCTGGCCGGGCCTGGCCTGCTCCGGCCGCCGGGCGCGGTCCGGGGGTACCCGGTCCGGGGGTACCCGGTCCGCGGGTACCCGGGACTGGCCGTCCGGGTTAGGCCATGCTCGGTCAGGTGCAGGACCACCCCGACTAGAGCCCTGATCGTAGGGAGAGCTCACCAACCGCTCCATCCGTCGCCGCGGGACTCCCCGGTATCCGGACCGCCGCAGKAGACGGGCCGGCGCCCCCAACCATCACCGAAGGTCCGATTTCCACAGGATCTACAGAACCGGCCCGTCTCGGCCCGGACCGTGCACGATCCCGGCGACCACCGGTCCACCATCGGACCGGGGCCGACTACGTGATGTTCGCTCACTCGCCGCATTCACCCGGCGAGRCTGTGACGAGGTCAGCCCATGGCGGATGCGACGCCAGGACCTGCCATGAGACCCACATGGCAGACCAGGGTCTCACGCCGAATTCCGCCCCCTCGCGCAGGGCGTCCTTTGCGCCTCTCGGGGACGACCAGCCGTCAGCGGTCCGCGGTCCGCCGCCGGATCTGCTTCTTCGCCCTCGGCTCCCCCGTCCCGATCACATAAGAAGTGACCAGGTGGTTCCAGCCACAGGGCGGACACACCTCCACCACATAGATCCGCAGCTCGCTGTACCTCGACGCGAGCGCGGGGAGCTCCCTGGTGGTGCGAACCCGCCCGGAGCTCTCTCCGAGCTCGTCGCCGTAGGCGTAGGTGACATGGATGAGCGGATCGCCGCCTCGGCAGACCGGGCATCGCTTCGTGGTCCGCTCACCGTGGTACCTGGCCGCCCGCAGCAGATAAGGATGCGCGTCGCAGACATCCAACGACGAGATCCTGCCCGCGAAGAGATCCGCCAGCGTCGCCCGGCGGGCGAGCGCGTAGTCGATGACCGACCGCRGACGCATGCCAGCAACGGTACGCCGGAGCCGGCTTCCRGACAGACGGTCCGCACAGACGGTCCGCACAGCCGCCAAACCGGTCTCCCAGCTCCACATCCCGACTGTGATCCGGATGACAGTGTGAGCCCGCCCGCACCGGGATCTGGCCGCGCGGGACCGATGGTCCGGCAGGGGTCGGGATGCACCGGCAGGGCGCCTATCTGTCATCTCCCGGTCGCCGACTGGTCATTCCTGGTTGCGGTGCTCGTCCCGCGACGTCTATCCTCGATGTATCGCTCCGATATGTCGAGCTGACCGTTCCGCGGGCCGTGGTCCACCACGGCCCGCGGAACGGTCGGCAGGGCATCACGGGGCATCACGGGGCATCACGGGGCATCACGGTCGAGAAGGGGTGGATCATGCTGGAGCTGGCGGTCCTCGCCCTGCTCTCCGAGAGCCCTATGCACGGCTATGAACTGCGCAAACGGCTCGCGGCGCTCCTCGGCGCGTTCCACCGGTTCAGCTACGGCTCGCTCTATCCCTGTCTGCGTCGTCTCGCGTCCGCCGGCTACGTCACCGCGGACGACGTCGGCGCCGCGAGCCGTCTCGGCGGGCGCAGYCGGGTCGTCTACACCTTGACGGGCGAGGGCAAGGAGAAGCTCGCGGACCTGCTGGGCGAGGGCGGACCGTCGTCCTGGGAAGACGAGATGTTCGGCGTGCGCTTCGCCTTCTTCTCGAAGACGGACGCCGCTGTCCGCCTCCGCATCCTCGAAGGTCGCCGCGGGCGGCTCGAGGAGCGCCGGGAGAAGGTTCGATCGGCCCTGACCCGGACCGTCGAGCGTTTCGACTCCTACACACTCGAGTTGCAGCGCCACGGCCTGGAATCGGTCGAACGTGAGGTCCGCTGGCTGAACGAGCTGATCGAGACCGAACGCGCCGGCACCCCCGTCGGCACCCAGGGACCACAGTTGTCCACAGGATCCACAGGTTTGCCCACAACCCCGTCCACAGGATCCGTGCAGCCGGGGGTACCCGTCGTCGAACCAGCCCGCCCAAGCGGGCCGGGAAGCCCTCCGGCGCAGGCGGACCGCCAGGACGACCCGCGCGCACGGGATAGCGGCACGCCTGCCGACGGCGACGCGCACCTGAACGTGAACGTGAACAGGCGTGGCCGGAGCAGGCGGGCCCCGCGGACAGCCGGCCAGGACCCCGACGGCGAGGTCCCGACCACCCGATGAACGTCATCCCGTAGCGGGTCCCTGTTCCCGACCAGCATGATCGGGAATGCCGCGGCGGAGCTGCGTGCCCCATATGACCCACTTCCACGAAGATCTCAGCTAAGGAGCAGACCATCATGGGCTCGGTACGTGTCGCCATTGTCGGCGTAGGCAACTGCGCTGTCTCGCTGGTCCAGGGGATCGAGTACTACCGCGATGCCGACCCGTCAGCCCGGGTCCCCGGGCTGATGCACGTGCGGCTGGGCGAGTACCACGTCTCGGACCTGACATTCGTCGCCGCGTTCGACGTGGACGCGAAGAAAGTCGGCCGCGACCTCTCCGAGGCCATCGCCGCCAGCGAGAACAACACCATCAAGATCGCGGACGTCCCCCCACTCGGGGTCACCGTCGGCCGCRGCCACACCCTCGACGGCCTCGGCCGCTACTACCGGGAGACCATCGAGGAGTCGGACGAACCGCCGGTTGACGTCGTCGCAACCCTGCGGGAGACCCGTGCCGACGTACTCGTCTGCTACCTGCCGGTCGGCTCCGAGGACGCCGCGAAGTTCTACGCCCAGTGCGCCATCGACGCCGGCGTCGCCTTCATCAACTGCCTGCCGGTGTTCATTGCCGGGGTGCCCGAGTGGGCGGAGAAGTTCCGCGCGGCAGGCGTGCCGATCGTCGGCGACGACATCAAGTCACAGGTCGGCGCGACCATCACCCACCGGGTTCTGGCGAAGCTCTTCGAGGACCGCGGCGTGATCCTGGATCGGACCATGCAGCTCAACGTCGGCGGCAACATGGACTTCAAGAACATGTTGGAACGCGAGCGGCTGGAGTCCAAGAAGATCTCCAAGACGCAGGCCGTGACCTCCCAAGTCTCCCACGACCTCGGCAAGGACAACGTGCACATCGGGCCGTCGGACTACGTCGCCTGGCTGGACGACCGCAAGTGGGCCTATGTCCGCCTCGAGGGACGTGCCTTCGGCGACGTGCCGCTGAACCTCGAGTACAAGCTTGAGGTATGGGACTCCCCCAACAGCGCCGGGGTGGTCATCGACGCGGTGCGCTGCGCCAAGATCGCACTCGACCGGGGCATCGGCGGCCCGGTCCTCTCCGCCTCCTCCTAYTTCATGAAGTCCCCGCCGGAGCAGTACCGCGACAACGAGGCCCGGGACCGGGTGGAGGCGTTCATCCGCGACGAGGGCTGATCGAGGGCTGATTCCTCGTCGTCCTCATCTTTCTCGTCGGGTCCTCCTCGTCGGATCGGCCGGCCAGCGGACCCGGTCGGAAACACAAGGTCCGGCCGCCCGGAGGGGGGCGGCCGGACCTTGTGCCCCGAGCCGACCAGTCTGGTCCTAGGCTGACGACGTGGCCCGGGCGGAGAACCTTCGTGAGCTGCTGCACGATCGTGGGTTCCGGATGCTCTACGCGTCCAGGCTCACCTCCCAGGCCGCCGACGGCGTCTTCCAGGCGAGCCTCGTCAGCTATGTGCTGTTCTCTCCCGAACGGGCGACCTCAGCGGCGGCCCTGGCCGCGTCGCTCGCGATCGTTGTGCTGCCGTTCAGCGTCATCGGACCCTTCGCCGGCATCGTGCTCGATCGCGTGTCCCGCCAGCGGGTTCTGGTGGTCTGCTCACTCGTCCGGATGCTGTTGATGGGCATCCTGGTCGCTCTGATCGCCACCGGCCAGACGGGCCTCGACTTCTACGCGGTGGCACTGGCTTCGGTGAGCATGAACCGCTTCGTGCTGGCGGCGCTGTCCGCCGGGCTCCCGGTCGTGGTCGGCCTCGACCGGCTTGTCACGGCGAACGCCTTGTCCGTCACCTCCGGCACCGTCGCGACGCTCGCCGGAGCCGGTGTCGGCAGCGGACTGCGCGGGCTGATCGGCGGCGAGGACGGGGCGGTGGCGTTCGTCGCCGCTCTGGCGGCTCTCACCTACCTTGTAGCCGCCGCCACCGCGGCGCGGGCGGGGCGGAGCGACTTCGGTCCGCTGGAGACGATGGCCTGGCAGGGCGCCTGGGCGCAGACCACCCAGGTCGTCGCCGACATGCTCGACGGCGCCCGCTATCTGGTGAACCACGGGCCGGCCCGGCGGGCGCTCGCCGCCCTCACCACCTCGCGGGCCGCCTACGGCCTGATCCTCGTGATGACGGTGTTGCTGTATCGCAACTACTTCACCGGCTCGGAAGGCGGGCTCGCGGGACTCGCCGCCGTCGTCGCCGCCAGTGGAGCCGGCACGATCAGCGCCGCGCTCGCGACTCCCCGCGTCACGCGGCGCATGCCGAAGTCGAGCTGGATCGCCCTCGTCCTGGTACTCGGCGGGGTCGTCGAGGTCGCGCTCGGGCTACCCTTCTCCTCGACGCTGTTCATCGTCGCGGGAGCGTTGCTCGGGTTTTCCGCACAGGCCAGCAAGATCTGCGTGGACACCATCGTGCAGGAGGAGACCGACGACGCCTACCGCGGTCGCGCCTTCTCGCTCTACGACCTGCTGTTCAATGTCGCCTTCGTGGCGGCCGCGGCGGTGGCCGCCGTGGTCCTGCCGGACGAGGGCCGGTCCGTTCCGGTGGTCCTGGTAGCCGGGGCCGGCTACGCGCTCGCCGGGATCCTGTACTACCGGGCCGCCCACCGCCATCCGGAAGACCGGATCATCCGTCACATCGGCGAGCCCGGATCGGCACGACCGGCTGACCGCCCTGGCCCGGACGGTCAGCCTGGCCCGGACGGTCAGCCCAGGCCCGTCACCCCCGCCGAGGCGTGAGCTCACCGGGGACGGGCGCATCACCGGGGACGGGCACCTCGTGCTCCCGGGCCCACCGGAACAGTTCGGCCTCGGCGGCCTCCCGGCCGACGATCCCGTGCTCGAAGCGGAACTCCAGCATGTGCGACCGGGCCTGGCCCACCAACCGGGACGGTGGCAGCCCCAGCAGCACCATGATGTCGTCCCCGGAAAGCTCCGGCCGGATCGCGGCGATCTCCTCGCGCGCGGCGAGCTCGGCGATCCGCTCCTCGAGCGAGTCGTACGTCCGGGACAACGCCGCGGCCTTGCGCCGGTTGCGGGTCGTACAGTCCGAGCGGACCAGCTTGTGCAGCCGGGAGAGCTGAGGACCCGCGTCGTGCACGTAGCGGCGTACGGCGGCGTCGGTCCACTCGCCCGCCCCGTATCCGTGGAAGCGCAGGTGCAGRTAGACAAGCCGGCAGACCGCGTCAGTCACGTCCTTGGGGAAGTGCAGCGCCGCGAGCCGGCGGCGGGCCATGTCCCGGCCGACGACCTCATGGTGGTGGAAGGACACCCGCCCACCCGTCATGTGCCGGCGGGTCCGCGGCTTGCCGATGTCATGCAGCAGCGCGGCCCAGCGCAGCACCTCGTCCGGCTCCCCCGGCTCCTCCAGGGTCATCGCCTGACGCAGCACCGTCATGGTGTGGGCGTAGACGTCCTTGTGCTGGTGGTGCTCGTCGATCTCCATCCGCATGGCGGACACCTCGGGCAGCACGATGTCGGCGATCCCGACCTCGACCAACCGCTCCAGACCGGCGACCGGGTCGGGAGCCGACATGAGCTTGCGCAGTTCGTCGCGGATCCGCTCGGGGGAGACGACCGCGAGCCGATCGGCCCGCGAGCGCATCGCCGCGACCAGCTCGGGTACCGGGGTGAGGCCCAGGGCCGCCTCGAACCTGGCGGCCCGCAGGATGCGCAGCGGGTCGTCGTCGAACGACGCCTCGGGGCTTGCGGGGGTACGCAGCACGCCGCGGGCGAGATCTGMCATCCCGCCGAACAGGTCGACGAAGTCATGGCCGGGCACGGACACCGCCATCGCATTCACGGTGAAGTCCCGCCGGGACAGGTCCGCCTCCAGGCTGTCGCCGTAGGTCACGGCCGGATTGCGGGACTTCCGGTCGTACGCCTCGCTACGGTAGGTAGTGATCTCGAACCGGACACCGTGCCGAGCGAGCCCGACCGTGCCGAAGGCGATTCCGGCCTCCCAGGTCGCCTCCGCCCATCCTCGGGTGATCTCCAGAACCCGCTCGGGGCGGGCGTCCGTGGCAAAGTCGAGATCGGCCGGTACGGCCCCGGACACAGCGGATGCCGGCCTGCCGAGCAGGGCGTCCCGTACCGAACCACCGACGAGGTGAAGGAGGTAGCCGTTCGCGGTGAAGACGCGGCCAAGCTCATCGGCGGCCGGCGGCACCCTCAACAGCTCACTCACCACCCGTTCGGYCGAGTCTCGCGGATTGTCCAGACTGATCACTGACACACCTTCAGGTTACGGCCTCACCGCCGGTGATCCGGCACGTGGACCCGAAACAATGATCATGATTTCTCGGCGTCCAACCCTCGGCGTCCAACCGGGGAGGGCCTAGCGGAACCAAGCCGTAACCCCGGCGTTCCGGACAGGCGGGCCGGCTGGTCGCCGGGGGCTCGTACGATCAACCMATGCCGCCGCCGACCTCCACCACCGGTCGCGCGCCGTTGCGCCGGGCGGCGGAGTGGGTGCTGTTGACCCAGGTGACCGGCAGCCTCGCGTACGCCGATGAACGCCGCCTGATCCACGAGGTGCCCACCCTGCTGACTACGACCGCATGACCACACGACCGCATGACCACACGACCGCATCGACAGACTTCGGATGAGTGAGACAGGCTGTTCGGATGAGCGGGACAGGCTGTGACGATGCGTGAGAAGGGACCCGGGCGGCGCCGTCGTGGACCTCGTTGGGCGGCGATGCTCGCGGCGCTGGCCCTGTTCGCCGTGGCCGTGCCCGGGGTCTGCGCGGCCTCGGCTTCGGCTTCGGCCCCCGCGTCGGCCGGGGGAGTCCTCGTCGAACCGGTTACCCACCACGGTTCATCTACAAGAACACCACGATCTTCCGCATCTTCATCCACCGATAAATCGAATAATTTGCCATCTATCACTCCGGATAACACGGCAGCCAGGCCCGGTGGTTCGCCGAACCCGGTGACGATTGATCTGGATGAGGTAAGTCCCCCCACCCCGGGGGGCTCGACCATGCTCTCCGTCAGCGGCCAGCTCATCACCACGGTCGGGGAGCCGCTGGCCCACCTCTCCATGAGCCTGTGGATAGGCGCCAGGGTGACCTCACGCGGGCAGCTGGCCACCCTGACCGATGACCCGGCCACGGCGAGAACACGCAGCTACCGCCAGGTGGTCCTCGCGAACGGCGACGGCACCCAGCCGCTGGYCGCCCCGCCCACCCAGGGTGCCGCGCCCGTGCCCTTCCGGATCGCCACCGATCGCGCCGCGCTGGACCTGCCGCCGAGCCTGGGGGTGTACCCGATCCAGCTACGGATTACCGGCTCCGTCGGGGGCCGCGCCGTGGCACCGATCGGCGCGGCCTACACCTTCCTGGTCTGGGCGCCGAATCCGCAGCAGCCGAGGACGCCGATCGCAGCGGTCCTGCCGATCGCAGATCAGCCGCGCCTGCGCTCGGACGGCAGGCTGACCGACAACGCGCTCGCGGACGAGGTGAAGCCGGGCGGCCGGCTGTCCCGGCTGCTGACCGCCGCCGCGCCGCCGGTCACGCTCGCCGTCGATCCGACCCTGGTGCAGGCGCTGACCATCATGGCGCAGCCGGGCGGCTACGACTACGCCACCCCGGGCGGGCCCGTTCATGCGCAGGCGAACGCCGATGCGGCCCTTTTTCTCTCCGACATCGTGCGCTTCGCCGAGCACGGAGGCATGGTGTTCGCGCTGCCCTACGGGGATGCCGATCTGACCGCGCTCGTCCACGCCCGGAAGCTGGACACGATGAAGTACGCCGTCAAGACTGGCGAAGTTGTGCTGGCCCAACTGTTGGGGCGTGCCCCTCTACAGAAGGGCACCATCGCATACCCTGCCGACGGGTCGGCGGACGCCACCACCGTGGACGTACTGCGCCAGCTGGAGGTCGGGACCGTGATCCTCGATGACCAGCTGCTACCCCCCGCGACGAAGATCACCTATACTCCGTCAGCGACCGTCAGCCTCGCCACCTCGGCCGGACCGATCCAGGCGCTCGCGGCCGACCGCCGGCTCACCAGGATCGCAACCGCCTACACCGGGCTGCCCGACGGTCCCGACTTCGGGACGGCCCTGGCACGCCTGCGGGCCGAGCTCGGCATGATCACCGCCGAACGACCCGAGCAACGGTTCCAGGTCCTGGCGCTGCCCCGGGACTGGGATCCGCCGAGCGACTGGGCACGGTCGGTACTCGACACCCTCACCAGCGGCTACTCCATCTCGGTGGGACTCGACGCAGGTGCCGGGGGCCAGGGCCGGCCGGCCGACCGGCCGGGCCGGCTCGTCTACCCGGCCGAGGCACAGGCCCGCGAACTGCCGGCCAACTACCTCACCGCCGTCGAGGACGTCCTCGACGAGGTGCAGGCCCTGAGCCCCGTGCTGTGCCCACCCAGGCGCGGTCCCAGGTGCCAGCTGCAGCTCATCAACCCGATGAAGAACGCGCTTGTCACGGCGGCCTCCGCCGCGTGGCGGGGAGACCGCAGGGTTGACGGTGTGTCGTTGAGCCAGCAGGTGGACGGGGAGGCGTCCGCGATCCGCAACGGAATCCAGGTGGTGGCCTCCCGCAGCGTCAACCTGACGAGCAAACGTGGGCTGGTCCCGATCACCTTGGAGAACAACACCCAATACGAGGTCACTGTGGTGCTCGCCTTCTCTTCGACCAACCGGTCCCGGCTGCGCTCGCCAGCCCGGCAGACACTCCGCCTTCCCCCAGGGCAGAAGGCTCAGGTCGAGATCGGGATGGAGGCCGAAGGCGCGGGAACGTTTCCCCTCGAGATCCGCAAACTCAACCTCGACGGGCAGGCGCTGTCCAAGGAACCACCGAACCGGGTTCTCGTCCGATCCACCGTCTACGGCGCCATCGCGACCGCGATCACCATCGGTGCCATCGGCGTGCTGCTCCTGGCGGTCATCATCCGCCTGGCGCGACGGCTACGGGCCCGCCTGCGTGGGGCCGAGGACGACCTGGGTAGACCGGCGGGTCCGCACGAGGCTATGACCGGGCCGACTGCCCCGCTCTACCCGGTGAACCAGGTGAACCAGGTGAACCAGGTCGATCCGGTCGCCCCCGCCGGTCCGCTCACCCCCGCCGGTCCGCTCACCCCCGCCGCCTCGGTCTCGACCCGGCATAGTGGCGACGACGAGCGCGAAGCCRCCACCTCRACTACGACGACGCCGGTGGTACGGACGGMCGTCCGGCGCTATGACGACCAGGACCGAGACACCCTTCGCCACGGCCTCGACAGCCAGGAGGACACCGGCGACTCGGCGGCCACAGCTCCCTTCCGACGGCGACGGAGCGGCCCATGACGCCGGTCGAGGAGGAGGGCCGGCCTGGGGCCCGGCATCGCAGGGGTGCTACCGACCCCCGGCGTGATCGCGGTACCGGCGGTGGACCGTCGGACCGGGACCCACCCGATGTCGGGTACTGCGACGAGGACGGCTACCCGGCGGCCGAACGCCCGGCCCGGTTCCCCCCGGACCAGTCGTATCCCGGTTATCCCTGGCAGACCCGTCCGGAGCAGCCAGATCCGGACCGGGGACTCGCGCGCCGGCCCCGGCACTCCGAACGGGACCATCCGGAACGGGACCATCCTGTCGACCCGGACGGACGCCGTGGCGCGCCACGGTTCGACGCGCCACGGTTCGACGCGCCACGGTTCGACGCGCCACGCCATGAAGACCGGCGGCAGGGCGACCCACGGTACGACGGCGCGCGCTATGACGGCCCGCGCCACCCGGACCCGCGCCATGACGGCCCGCGCCACCCGGACCCGCGCCACCCGGACCCGCGCCATGACGGCGCGCGCTATGACGGCCCGCGCCACCCGGACCCGCGCCATGACGGCGCGCGCTATGACGGCCCGCGCCACCCGGACCCGCGCCATGACGATCCCGCGAGCTCCCGCGACGAGCGGTATCCGCGATCCGCAGACCGCCYCCCCRCTCCCGGCGCTCCGCGCATGACCGCCGGCGAGCAGACCCGGAAGCTTCCCGCCACGTCGGGCCCACCACCGCCGCCTCCCCATGTGCCGCCTCCGTCGGAAGGAGGTCCCCCGCCGGGGCCACGCATACCGGAACGATCGCAACGCGGCACCCCGCCGCTGGACGACGGGCGGACGAGCCGGCTGCCGACCCCGCCCGGGGTCGGCCCTGTCATCCCCATCGGACGATCCTCATGGCGGGACACCCCAGACCGCCCAGAGCCTGCGGCGCGTCCGGAGCGACGCACCCGAGCCGACCGTTCCCGTCGGGACGGCGACGAGCGCCGTCGGCCGTCCTTGAGCGAGTCCAGGCCGACGGTGGCACTTCCTCGCAGCAACGTCCGCCGCATCCCCCCCGAACCGGCCCGACGAGACACCGGCACGGCGCCGCACGGCAGCACAACGGCGCGGCGCGACAGCACAACGGCGCGGCGCGGCAGCGCAACCATGCAGGCCGGCAGCCCGGCCGAGGCCGGGCCCGGCCTCGGCCGGGCCAGTGGAACCATGGCGATCGGCACGATCGTCTCCCGGGCATCCGGGTTCCTGCGGACCGTCGCGATCGCCGCGGCGATCGGGACCGGTGCGGTGAGCCAGGCCTACAACGTCGCCAACACCACGCCGAACATCCTCTACGACCTGCTCCTCGGCGGCGTCCTCACGAGCGTCGTGGTGCCGGTCATGGTCCGCACCGCGAAGGAGGATCCCGACGGGGGGGACGCGTTCGCGTCGTCGCTGCTCACACTCATGATCCTCGGCCTCGGGGCCGTCGTGGCAGTGGGCATGCTGATCGCCCCGTGGATCATCAGTCTCTACCTGCACGCCGGCTCCGACGAGCGGGCGCTCGCCGCCACGATGCTGCGGTGGTTCCTGCCGCAGATCGTCTTCTACGGGGTAGGCGCGACGATCGGGGCGATCCTCAACGTCAGACAGTCGTTCACCGCGCCCATGTTCGCCCCGATCCTGAACAACCTGCTGGTCATCGTCACCTGTCTGGGCTTCACCTATTTCATCGCGGGGCCGCGCCCGCCGGGTGTGGACGGGCCGAAGGCCATCACCGACACTCAGGTGACGGTGCTCTGCGCCGGGACGACGCTGGGCGTCGTCGTCATGACCCTCGCACTGCTCCCCTCGCTGCGCAAGGTCGGTTTCCACTACCGGCCGCGGTTGGACATGCGGCATCCCGAACTGCGCTCGACGGCCCGGYTGGCGGGGTGGACGCTGCTGTTCGTCGTGATCAGCCAGGCCGGCTATCTGGTGATCGTCAACCTGTCGACGGCGACGACCGCCTACACGATCTACACGTACGGATACCAGATCTTCCAGCTCCCGTACGCCATCATCGGCGTCTCGGTCATCACCGCGCTGTTGCCGAGGATGAGCGGGCACGCCGCCCAGGGGCGCAGCGACCTGGTGCGGGCCGACATCTCGATGGCAACCCGGATCACGATCACCGCGATCGTGCCCGCCGCCCTGTTCATCCTCGCCCTGGGCCGGCCGATCGCCGTCGCCGTGTTCCATCACGGCGCGACCGGCTACGGCGACGCTGTGGACATCGGCGACACCCTCAGCGCCTTCGCCCTGGCCCTCGTGCCGTTCTCTCTGTTCCAGGTGCAGCTACGGGTGTTCTACGCCTACCAGGACAGTCGCACCCCGGCCCTGGTCAACATCGGGGTCGTGGCGGTGAACGTCATCGGTGCCCTGGTCCTCACCGTGGTCGTGCYCGAGGAGCACCGGGCCGTCGCGCTGGCGCTCTCCTTCGCCACCGCCTACCTGATGGGCCTCGCTGCGACGAGCGCCCTGTTGCACCGGCGGCTCGGGGGAATCGATGGCAATCGCACCGTGCGGGTCATCACCCGGGTTGCGATCTCGGCCGGGATCGGCGCCGTCCTCGCGTCGCTTCTCGCCCGAGGTGTCCGCGCGGTCGTGGGTGAGGGGTGGCTTGGTTCCGGGATCGCGGTGGTGCTCGCCGCGGCCGTGGGAGGCGGGCTCTTCCTCGCGGTCGGCACCCGGACGGGGATACACGAGATCAACGCCCTGCTGGCGGAGGTGAACGGACGACTCGGCGGCCGGCTGCCCCGACCGCCGGGACGGTCATCGCAACGCGACTGACCGGCGGTGATGGCACCTACGGGCCAGCCGAGACGATCCCGCCGGCACCAGGAAGATCCTCGTCGTCGTTGCTCTCGGGGCATCCTCGCACGTCACCGGAAGAATCGGCTCGCCGATCGTCACAGTCGGTACACATGGGCGGGTTGTCCCAAGACATTCGCGAGATCCTCCTGACCTCCTCGTACACTGGACACGCTGTGCGCGGGCCCCACCCAACGTCGCCGGTGAACCAGGCGCAGCCTCCCGCTCGTCGCTTCGTTCATCGAGGCGGCTGGTCAGAGCGACGGAGGGTRCCCGGGTGTCCGCCTACGGTGGCGGCACGCTGGGCGGAACCCCTGCCCGGGTGAGGTAGGGAAGCCGACGGCGGATTATGGACGCCGGGCCCGTGGACGACGGAGGCGCTGTGGTCGACGGAAGCAACCGACCGCAGGCCGGGGACGTCGATAACGACGTGAACCCGAACGCGCCCGGAGTCCGGGGTGCGACGCCGCCCTCCGGCACCGCCATCCTCGCCGAGTCCGTGCTCGACCGCCGCTACCGTCTACTCTCCGCATTGACGACCCGTGGGCCCGTCACCCTCTGGCGAGGCGACGACAAGGTGCTCGCCCGACCGGTGGCGGTGCGCATCGTCGAGCACGGCCCCGCGTCCGCGGGCGGCGGCGGGCCGGTCACGGATCCGGCGCAGGAGCAGGCGGCCCGTCGGCTTCTCACCGCGGCGATCAACTCCGGTCGGCTGGTGCATCCCGGGGCCGCCTCGACCTACGACGCCACCACTACCACGGCCGAGTCCCGACGCATCTCCTACGTCGTCTCGGAATGGGTGGACGGCAAAACGCTGCGTCAGCTTTCCACCGACGGGCCGCTACGCCCGGAGCAGGCCGGCGCCGTGGTGCTCGCAGCGGCCCGAGTCATCGCCGCGGCACACGAGCGCGGCATCCATCACGGTGACCTGAACCCCGGTGACGTCATCGTCTCCAGCCACGGCACCGTCAAGGTCATCGACCTGGAGATCGGCGGGGTGCTCGCGGAACTCGACGGTTCCCTCCCCGCGACGGAGCTCGACGGGCACGGCAGGCAGCCCGACCAGAGTGGGATCGGCGGGGACGACGGTTCCGGCCCAGGCACGGCCGACCGCGCGGGCGGCGGCTCCGACGCCACGGCGGTGAATCCCGACCTGATCGCCGCGGCCGACGTCCGGGCGCTCGGTGGCCTGCTGTATGCCGGGCTCACCGGTTACTGGCCCCTTGGCGGGGACCACGGTCTGCCCACCGCACCCACCTCGGGCGGCCGGCTGCGGACTCCCCGACAGGTCGCCTCGTCAGTTCCGCGTGATCTCGACGCCATCACCATGGCCACCCTCGGCGACGACCGGGTCGGAGCGCCCATCACCACGGCGGCCGACCTGGTCGAGGAGCTGGAGTCGATCAACCCGGTGGACGCCGTGCTCGACACCGGGTTGATGAGCCTAAGCGACGCCCCGCCCAGCACCGAGGCGATGGATGTGGACGCCTTCGCCTCCTCGGACTACCTCGCGCCGGGGAATTACCCGGCGCAGGGCCGCTATGCCGACACGGCCGGCTACCCCGGCCCCGCCCAGGCCCGGGACGCCCGGTACGCCCGGTACGACACCCGGGTGGAAGGCCCCCGCGGGTCGCGCGCTGGCGGGACCGGCTACGGCCGCGGCGGATACGACGACCGCGGCGGATACGACGACCGCGGC